>PWVE01000036.1 GCA_003562335.1 PVC group bacterium | reverse complement strand
TTTCCTCGTTGTAGGGGTATTCCGCCTTAAAATTGGCGGGGACCGCTATATCCTCCAAGGGATACAAATCCACGTATTCCTTAGGCGATTGCCGTGGGTCATGGGGCGCATTAAAGGCCAGGTACATGAAGAAAGGGGCATCCTCTTCGGCGGCCCTGGCGAGAAACTGCTCAGCATCTTGCGCCAGCACCTCGCTCCAATGCGTGCCTCCTTCCCAGAACCCGCCGCCGGCTTTATCCCAAGGTTGCCATGGGTCCGGTTCCCCTTCGACGGGCCGGTCATACGCTTCAGGCCGGTTGCGTGGAGTCACGTTGGGCATGCCGGGCCGGATATTTGTGACACGGTTGAAGGCTCGCTGAGCATCCGCCGAGACATGCCATTTGCCTGTCATGTAGGTCTCGTAGCCGCCACCTTCAAGAAGTTGCGGCCAGAATCGGTTCTGTGCGACCAAGGTCTCGTCCAGCCCGTCATCTTGTGCCCGGTGCGCGTTCCAGACGGTTAGTCCGGTCAGCAACATCGTGCGGGCCGGAATGCATACGGCCGGGCTCCAGGATCCCATGTTGTAGGCATGCGTAAAAGTGGTTCCCCCGTGGACCAGCCGGTCTAGGTTAGGGGTGTGAATCTCTTCATTCCCCAGAGCCCTTACCGCCGCATAGTCCATGTCATCGGCGAAGACGAACAAAATGTTGGGCTTTTGTTCCGATTGTTCCGCCCCACCCGTAATGGCCAGTCCCGAAAGGCAGCATGTTGAGAATAGAATATTCTTATTCAATGTTTTCTCCTGTTGAGGGTTTGTTATTGGGACGGTTTCCGGTCATGGCTGATCGTGTTCCCGTCGTTGTCTATGGTGAAACCATGGCAGAATCAGAAGTGACGGTCAAACTCCAAGGGGGTGCCTGTTGGCCATTATTATTACGAGGGGAACCCACGCGGGATGGGCAGGATTGGGCGAACCGTCCTTGGCCCGACCAAAGCAGCAGACGTAGGGCGAGCTCACCGAGCGAGCCGCAGAGCGTGATTGGTCAATGCTCCGCACACGCGCGGAACGCAGTTCTGCCCGTGTTCCCGGTCATTCCGACCGGAGTCCCGATCCCGCCGCAGGCGGGTATCGGTACGGAGTGGAGGAATCTCGGTACCGCGCCAGCCACTCGATGCAATCGGGCGCGGTCTGAACCGGTTCGTGCAATCAGGAGACCCCTCGACTGCGCTCGGGGTGACGGCTGGGGGGGTGATGATGGGGCTGTTGGCTCTGCACCGTCGCCTGCGGTCCTGATCGATCATTGAATATAACTTGTCCCTGGCAGGCCGTCTCGGAGGGCTTGACCCATTCGCGGACATGGCGGATGAAGTGCACGACGCCGGTTTTGCCAAACAATGCCGGGGTTAACTTAATCATTCTGTATCTCTTTTTCGTTTAAATACCTGAGTGGCTACACTTGTGGAGACCGGACGACATAGGTAGTTTCCTCGCCCACGCCCAATGGATCAACCAAGTCAATTGCATCGATCGTCAAGGTCGGGGGGGCGCACCACTCGGTGCAAGCTTGATCGCTGACGCGCAAGCCGTTTGCTGACTCGGACGCCGTCACGCGGTTGCAGAAAGTGCCGATTTCACGCGTTGTCAGCGTGATGGCAAAGGTGCGCGAGTCACCAGCAGCCAAGCGGTTAATATTCCAGCGAGTGGTATCACCTTCGGCGGAACCGGCGTTGGCGGAAATCGCCATGAAGGAAGATACAACCGCTACAAGGAAAACTGATTTCAATGATTTCATAGAGAGGCTCTTGCAAAACCTCGAAGGTCGACACGGAGGTCGACCCTCCGGTAAAAAACAGCCGTATTTCGCAGGTTGCCGGAGGGGCAGGCTCCGTCCTGCCCTCATGAATGGGAGGTTTTGCAAGAGCCTGAGATGGTAAAATGTTCGCCTCGAATCCTCACTTCGATCTTCTAGGGTATCAAGCTATGCCGCTGCTTGCATTACCGGAGGCTTTTCTTTATGGTGCGGCCTGTTGCAGGAGAGGATGAGGAAACGATATGCAGTGGATACTTAAAAAACTGATCGGCACCAAAAATCAGCGGGATTTGAAGAAAATCCATCCGCTGGTGGACCAAGTACGCACGCTGGAAGAATCCTACCAGTCGCTGTCGGACGCCGAATTACGCGCCAAAACCACCGAGTTTATCGGCCGCCTGGAAAAGGGCGAAACGGTGGATGACCTGCTGTGCGAAGCGTTTGCCACAGTCAAAAATGCCTGTCGCCGCCTGGTCGGCCAGACGATCTCTGTCAGTGGGAATGAAATCGTATGGGATATGGTGCCGTTCGACGTGCAGGTCATCGGCGGCATTGTGCTGCATCAGGGCAAAATCGCCGAAATGGCCACGGGCGAAGGCAAGACCCTGGTGGCGACGATGCCGGTCTATCTCAATGCACTGACGGGTAAGGGCGTACACGTGGTCACGGTCAACGACTATCTGGCCCGACGCGATTCGGAATGGATGGGCGCGGTTTACCGCTATTTGGGACTAACGGTGGGCTGCATCCAGAATGCCATGCGGCCGGAAGAACGGCGCCGACAGTATAATTGCGACATCACCTACGGCACCAACGCGGAATTCGGCTTCGATTACCTGCGTGACAATATGGCGATGCGCCCGGAAGAGATGGTGCAACGCGGCTTTCATTTTTCGGTGGTGGACGAAATCGACAGCATCCTGATCGATGAAGCCCGTACGCCGCTGATCATTTCCGGGCCGGCACCGCATACGCCCCATCAGTACGACGAGTTCAAGCCGCGGGTCGAACGACTGGTGCGCCAGCAACGCGAACTCTGCAACCGCTTGATCAAGGAAACCAAGCAGCACCTGGAAAATGACGAAATCGAAGAGGCCCAGCTGAAGATGTACCAGGTACATCAGGGCATGCCGCGCAATAAGATGTTACTGGAATTGATCGAGGAGCCCCAGAAACGTCGACTTTTGGAGCAAATCGACGGCCAGATGCTAACGGATATGCGTAAGGAACAGGCCCGCGAATTGCGCGAGGAATTGTTCTTTATCATCGATGAAAAAGGCCATGACGCCAATCTCACGGAAAAAGGCAGCACGGCGCTTAGTCCGAATGATCCGGACGCGTTTGTGGTGCCCGATCTGGTCTCGGCATTGGCTGAACTGGATGGGCACACGGAATTGAGCCCCGACGAAAAAGTGGCTAAGCGCCAGGAGTTGCAGCATCACTTTACCGAAAAAAGCGAACGGATTCATGCGGTCGACCAGCTGATCCGGGCCTACTGCGTATACGAGCGCGATGTCCAGTACGTGGTGCAGGAGAACCAGGTCATCATCGTGGACGAGAATACCGGGCGGTTGATGCCGGGCCGCCGCTGGAGCGACGGCTTGCACCAGGCGGTGGAGGCCAAGGAAGGCGTCAAAATCGAGCGCGAAACCCAGACACTGGCCACGATCACCATCCAGAATTACTTCCGCATGTACGACAAATTGTCCGGCATGACCGGTACGGCGGAGACGGAAGCGGATGAATTCCACCAAATCTATAAGCTGGATGTGGTGGTGATCCCGACCAACCGGCCTGTCCGCCGGGTGGACGCTAACGACCAGATTTTCAAAACGCTGCGCGAGAAGTATAATGCCATCATTGGCGAGATCCGGGACTGTCACGAACGCGGTCAGCCGGTATTGGTCGGTACCATTTCGGTTGAAACGTCCGAGTTGATCAGTCGCCTGTTGCGGAAGGAAAATATCCCGCACAACGTGCTGAACGCCAAAAACCACCAGCGCGAGGCCGAAATCGTGACCCGCGCCGGTCAACCCGGCGCGGTCACCATCGCCACCAATATGGCGGGTCGCGGCACCGACATCAAACTGGGCCAAGGCGTGGTCTATCTGGATCGCGAACTGATCCTGTCCAACACCGCGCTTGACGACAAAGTGAACGGTCAAACCCTCCGCGACCAACTCACGGAGAAACCGTGCGGCTTGCATGTGATGGGTACTGAGCGGCATGAGTCGCGGCGTATTGACCGTCAGTTACGCGGTCGCTGCGCCCGCCAGGGTGATCCGGGCTCGTCGCGCTTTTACGTTTCGCTGGAGGACGACTTGATGCGCCTGTTCGGTTCCGACCGCATTTCCAATATTATGGAGAAGCTGGGTATTCAGGAAGGGGAAGTGCTGGAACATCCCTGGTTGAACCGCTCCATTGAGCGCGCCCAGCGCCGCGTCGAACAACAGAACTTCTCCATCCGTAAACGGACGCTGGAATACGACGACGTGATGAACACGCAACGCGAAATCATCTACGGCTTTCGTAGTGACGTGTTGCGGGCCGAAAATCCGCGTGACCAGTTATTCGAAATTGCAGAGGACATCATTCACGGGCAAGCAGAGGAAACCGTAGCCACCGCCAGCGGGGCCAATGCCGATGAGGCCTTGGCGGAATTGGCGCAGTGGGCGAATACCACGTTCCCGGTCGGCCTGAAAGCGGAGGATCTGCGCGGGGACGAACCCGATGCGGAGCGCTGGACCGCTGACATTCTGGACCGGGTGAAGGCCGCCTATGAATTAAAGGCGCAAACCGAAGATCCCAACGCGTTGGTTATGCTTGAACGCGCGATTATCACGCAATCCATTGATCAGCACTGGCAGGAATATCTGCGTGGCATGGACGCCCTGCGCCAGGGTGTCGGTCTGCGCGCCTACGGCCAACGCGATCCGTTGGTGGAATACAAGCGTGAGGCCTATGATCTATTTTCGCAATTAATGGATCGAATCAAACATGAGGTGGCCAGCCGCATGTTCCGCTTCGCCACCTCGATGAATGCGTATGAATCCTTTTTGGCCGCGCTCCCCCGTCAGGCCGTCCACTCCGAGGTATCCGCATTGGGTCAGGCCCGCAGTGCGCCGCCCCCCCCCACGGCCGCGCGCAAGGCGGCCCGGCCGGCCGCCGACCGGGCCTTTGATGCCGCAGTGCAAACGGCCCCGACGCCGACCCGGCGGGACGAACCAAAGGTAGGGCGTAACGATCCGTGCCCCTGCGGGAGCGGCAAGAAGTACAAAAAATGCTGTGGCGCCGGCATATAGGCGCGGGGTCATCTGCCCAGCCGCAACAGCAGGGCATGCGCGAGCGCCCCGCCTTAAAATCAATTTGGTTGGTTGCGGCCGCCTTATGCTCGGGCGGATTGTTGTATGCGGCGTTCCCACCGTTGGAATGGGCCGAGGGCGCTTGGATTGCCCTGCTCCCCCTCTTCTTCTGTTTGATGCGGGTTTCGCCGCGCGCCGGTGCCCGGCTGGGATTGGCGACGGGCGCGGTGTACTGGTGGCCCAGCCTGTTTTGGCTGACCGAGGTTACGTGGGTTGGATGGTTCCTGCTCGCCTTGTATTGCGCCCTGTACATGGGGGCCTTTGGTTACCTCACCGCCCTCTGCTGGCAGCGATATCCCGTAACCCGCGGTTTGGGCATCCGCCTGTTGAGCCTGCTAGGCGTGCCGCTTATTTGGGCCGGGCTGGAGTTTATGCGGTCGGTCTGGCTAACCGGTTTTGCGTGGAACCCGCTGGGCAACAGTCAATACACCCGGATCGCGCTGATTCAATTATCCGCCCTCACCGGCGTCTACGGCGTTTCCGCCCTGGTCGTCGTGGTCAACCTCGCGATCGCCCTCACGCTCGACCGGTACGTGCGCGCCAGCGCGCAGGGACGACGACCCGCCTGGCATCCCGAACTACTGGCCGGCCTGGTGATCCTGGCCCTGGCGTGGGGCTACGGGCAACGCGTCCTGGCAACCGACGACCCGGCCGCCGACCAACCGTTGCGCCTGGCGGTCATCCAACCCAACATCCCGCAATACGTAAAGTGGTCCCCCGAGTTTGTGAACCACATCTACACAAAGCTCGAATCGCTCACGACCCTGGCAATCGAAACCGGCCAACCGGATTTGGTGGTCTGGCCGGAAACGGCCCTGCCCGATTATGTGCGCGAAAGCGAGCGGAGCTATGCCTTGGTGCGCGAGCTGACCCAACTGGGCGCCCCCCTGCTGGTCGGCAGCATGGATATCGAATGGGAAGAATCCGGCCGCCCACGCTACTATAACAGCTCCATGCTGTTTGATGCACAGGGACGGCTGGTGACGACGTATGACAAGATTCATTTGGTCATGTTCGGCGAGTACGTGCCGCTGCAGCGTTTTATCCCGTTCATAAATGCCATGACACCGATTGAAGCCAGTTTTAATGCCGGCCGTGAACATACCGTATTCCGCGTACCCGGCACGGAGCATACATTCGCCGTACTCATTTGTTTCGAGGACACGGTGGCACGGGTAAGCCGGGCGGGCGTGCGCAACGGGGCCCGCCTCCTGATCAACCAAACCAACGTCGCCTGGTTCCGCACCTCACCCGCTTCACAGCAGCACATCACCCATTCCGTCTTCCGCGCGGTCGAAAACCGTGTCCCCCTCGTACGCGCGGCCAATACCGGGGTGTCCGGCGGAATCGACCGCTTCGGGCGAATCCACAATGTGCTCACCGACGGCACGGGCAACACGTTTATTTCCGGGTTTGCCACCGTGCCGGTAACGCCCCCGCCGGAAGACCACGCGCACACCGTCTATACGCGTTACGGCGACTGGTTCGGGTGGCTGGGCCTGATATGGGCCGGGCTATGGGCCGCCATCCCGATCACGGCCGCCGGGCGTCGCTGGTGCCGACGCCATCCACGCATCACCAACAAGCTATTATTTTTCCACCGGAACCGCGATGCCGCGCAAGATGATGTTCTGCGCAAACAGGAAAATCACGATCGTCGGGATTGAGGCCACCAGCACGGACGCAAACACCCCGGACATACCCGACTCCTCCTGAAACTGGTAGAGCCACACACTCATCAGCCACATATCCGGGTCCGGCGCCACCAACAATGGATACAAAAAGGCCGTGTACGCCCCATTGAACGCCTGCAACGCCACCACCGCCAGGATGGGTTTGCTCAAGGCCATGGTGATCTGGAAAAACACGCGTATTTCCGAGGCCCCGTCAATCATCGCCGCATCGTAGAGATCCTGAGGCAAGGAATCAAAAAAGCCCTTCAGTAAAAAGATCAAATACCCGTTGGCCAACATCGGTAACAGCAACGCGATATAGGTGTTCATCAAGTTCAGATTCTGCAAAATCACAAACTGCGGGATCAGCGTCACCATCGGCGGGAAAGCCGACGTCGCCATCAGGATCAGCAGTATTTTATAGGTCCCTTTCAGCTTGAACCGTGACAGCGCATAGGCGGCCATGGGATTGATCAACAAGTTCAGACTCACCACCAGCAAGCAATACACCACCGTATTCGTAAAGGTCCGGCCATGCGTGAACAGCGTGTCCACGACATTGACGTAATTGCGCGCGGCAAACTGGCGGCGCAGGCGGCCGCTATTTGCCATCACATACTGGTATTCGACCTGGGCCAACGGCAGGCGCACCCCCGCCCACGATTGGGCCGTGCCCCCGGTGTGGGCATTCAGCGCATCGATACTTCCAAAACGGTCGGCCAACCAGTCCTGCCACGCCCATTGCGGCCCGGTCAACTGCAGTTGCTCCGGTGGCACGGTAACCAGAAAGGACTCGTAGTCCGTGCGTTCGCTGCCGCTCAGCCAGCGACGACCGTTCGGCAGCTCAACGTCGGCGAAGGATTCGAACACGGTACCCCAAACCAAATTCAACTCGCCAATTTCACCGTATTCCGACTGCAAGAATTGGCGGTAAACGGCGTATTGTTCAGGATCAACCACGACGAAAGCCGGATTGATTTCCTCCTGTACGAATTCGATCCATGCCGCGCGGAACGACCGCTGGTCCGGTGGCGGGACCCGGGGCGGCAGCACAAAATCGTCGAAGCTCGCCAGCGGCGTATCCGGGTGCGCGGCATTATAGGCGTCGGTCGTGGCCCGGCCGTAGCGCGGATAGACCATGGTGGCCAGAAAACGTCCATCCAATGTCACCCAGTCGATTTCAGCCAAAGGCGCAGCCGCCAGCAGCTCTTCATAAATTTGCCGCAATGGCCCGGACGGACGCACATATTGACGGGACCACCATTGCGGTGGCGGATACGTCAAGCCCAGCCACGTATCGGCCACCACGCCCGTCTCACGGCGGAACCGTTGCAAGTCATCGTTGAAATAATCGGCCACCCGTTCGCGATAACGACGGGCATTGGCCGGCACCGTGCGAACACCCCGTATACCGCCCAAACGATACCAGAACGAGGGCACTTTGGCCTCGGCCACGAAGTCCGTCCACAAAGCCGTCCACGCCGGATTGTGATCTTTGACAGGCGGAACAGCGCCAAACCGGAAATAGCGTGCCATATGGGCCCGGTTCGCGCTCTCGATATCCTGGTTATACTTGTATTCGAGGAATTTACGGTAGCACTCGTCGTCATCGAACAGGTAGCGCGGCACCAAATTGAGCTGGGTTTCGTCCATCTCGCTGCGCACCGATCCGGACAGCATCAGCGCAAACGGATAAAGAATGGTCACGCCACCCAGGGTCAGGAAGAAGAAGATCAACCCGATCACAAAACGACCCCAAGGCGACCGGCGTTCCATCCGACTGATGATCGACATAGTGGGCTCCTAACGCAGATTTCATCCGTAGATGGTCAAACAAAAACACCGTTCATAAACGGGTCCTATGCCTAGCATACCGGTCCAAACCTTGGAAGCGAAAACCACGCGGTCCCCCAGGCCTTGGAAAAAATCACCCCCAAAAGTTCCAACGCCTGGGAAACAACTCCCAAACGCGTTCCAAGGATTGGAGCCTGTGATCACAAAAATAAATGGGTGCTTGCGCTTTTTTGGCGTCAGGCGCTTTATGGTGTGGATGATTTAATCTTTCGATCGTGAGGCCGCGCGACTTGACGTCCCAAGGTAAACGATGATGGTGGTTTGGATTGCTGTTAAAGACGGGGTTCACAATGAAGTTACAAAGCGTAAACGGGGGTATGGATGCGAATATACAAGAATAGCGTTATAGGTATTGGGCTGGCTGCTTGGGTCTGCGGAGCGGGAGGAGCGATGATGGCCGGGGCCAATGACCGAACCTACGAGCTCTGGGAGAATGCGCCTGCTCCAAATCGTGGCGGCGATTTTGATCAGGTTGTGGCGAGGGGATATCCATTTGATGCTGATTGGGAGCGCTGGTCGTATCCGATCGGGAATGGATATATCGGGGCGAATGTATTCGGGCGGACGGACACGGAACGAATCCAGGTCACCGATAAGACCTTTCATATTTCCGGACTCTACGGTAGGGACCACGGCGGGCTCACGAATTTTCTGGAGTTGTATCTCGACTTCGACCATGCGGATGTGTCGGACTATCGTCGGGCGCTCAACCTGAATGACGCCATTGCAGAGGTCAGCTATAAGCATAGTGGTACCCGCTTTGATCGGGAATATTTTGTCAGCTATCCTGACAAGGTAGTGGTGATTCGTCTGGCGGCGGATAAACCAGGCGCACTTTCATTTCGCGTCAGGCCCGAAGTACCCTACGTGAACGCGCAGCAACCGCAAGATGCCCGCACGGCCAAGGTTGTCGTGGACGGGAGTCTAATTACGTTATCCGGAAGGCAAGCGTATTTTCCGATCAACTACGAGGCGCAAGTCAAGGTGCTCCATGAAGGCGGACGGCTGACAAACGGCGAAAACAGTATTCAGGTGCATGATGCCGACCGTGTGGTGCTCTTGGTGGCCACGGGAACTAATTTCCGGCAGGGGCCGCACATTTTTCTCAATCCACGGGAGGAAAAACTCGATCCTGATTTGCTTCCCCATGAACAGGTTGCCACCACGATTCGGCAAGCCGTTGACAAGGGCTATGAAGCACTGCGGGAAAATCACCTTGCCGATTATCGGAATCTGTTTGGAAGGGTGCGCGTGAATCTAAACGCCGAGCCAACGGATTTACCGACATCCGCGTTGTTGGATGCCTATAAACAGGGAGACCGCGCGACCTGGCTGGAGGAGTTACTTTTCCAGTATGGGCGCTATTTGTTGATCGCCAGTTCGCGGGAAACGTCGCTGCCGGCGAATTTGCAAGGCACCTGGAGCCAATACGAGATGAGCCCCTGGACGGGTGGCTATTGGCACAATATCAACGTGCAGATGAATTACTGGGGCGCCTTCAACGCGAATCTTGCTGAAACCTTTGAGGCCTACATCGACTATTTCAATGCCTATTTGCCGCAGGCACGGATTTATGCCAGGGACCTGGTGCGACAGCGCGATCCCGAACTGGTCACGGAAGAGGGCGATCATGGCTGGGTTTTGGGGACAGGTGCCAGCACTTACAACATCATGCCGCCCGGAGGGCATTCAGGACCGGGAACAGGAGGCTTCACCGCCAAGTTGTTGGTGGATTATTATTCGTTTACAAAGGACCGTGAATTTCTAGAGGAGGTGGCCTATCCCGCCTTGCTTTCGTTGAGCCGCTTATATTCCTCCATTCTGGTGCCCCATGGCGATTTACTACTGGTGGAACCCTCCGCATCACCGGAGCAGCACATTACGCTTAGCCAATATGAGCGGGGTGTGCCAGGAGAGATGCATGGTAATGGTTATTACGTGACTGCTGGCACCACCTTTGATCAGGGATTTGTCTGGAAGACCTTCAACGATACCTTGATGCTGGCCCGGCTTCTTGGCAAGGAAGACCCCTTTCTGCAGACGATTGCCGAGCAGAAGAAAAGGCTCGATCCCATCCTGATCGGAAGTTCCGGGCAGATCAAGGAATACCGCGAGGAGGACGCCTACAGCGAGATCGGGGATCCCCACCATCGGCATATATCGCATCTGTGTCCGGTATTCCCAGGCACCTTGGTTAACGCCTACACACCGGAATGGAGGGCGGCCGCCAGCAGGACGCTCGATCTGCGGGGCGATGGCCTGACAACCGGCTGGGGAATGGCGCACCGGATGAATGTGCGGGCGCGTCTGCAAGAAGCGGAGCAAGCCCACTACTGGCTGCAACAAATGCTGCGCCATCGAACTATGGAAAACCTGTGGACGACACATCCGCCGTTCCAAATTGATGGCAATTTTGGAGTTATGGCAGGCGTGGCGGAAATGCTGCTACAGAGTCATACCGACTGGATCGAACCGCTGCCAGCGCTACCCGAGGCATGGGCTCCAAGCGGGATGTTCGAGGGATTGGTGGCACGCGGAAATTTTGTGGTGGACGCCTCTTGGCAAGACGGGCGCGCCAATCGATTCGTGGTGACCGCACGCCATGGCGGTGAATGCCGAATGCGCTATCCAGGCATCGAGCATGCGCAGGTGCGGGATGCAAAAGGCAACGCGGTCACCGTGCAAAAGATGGATGGTGGCATACGTTTCAATACCACAAAGGGCAAACGCTACACGATCGAATTGGACCATCAGGCTCTTGCAAAACCTCCCGTGGCATGGGCGTCCCACCCATGATTCACGGGCAGGATGCCCGTGCCACTTGGTGTGGCTGGAGGTTTTGCAAGAGCCTCCATTAAAGAGTGGAAGATCGAAAAATCACTATGTCAAATATGGCGAAGGTCTTATGCGTCCTCATGACGCCCGTCTTGCTTCTGGTCGGATGCTCCGAAAGCAAGCTTGGGCCGGACGTCACTATGCCATACCCGCGTCCCGGGGATGTGCCTGCCGGTGAACGGCTGGGCTTGGTCTGGCAGGAAGTGCCTGGCAATCCCCGGATCGATACTCCCGATTGTCCGGAGTGGTATTGCCTGGGACAGACCGATCCCTGGGTGGCAAGAGGACCAGACGGCTCGCTGGTAACGTGGTTCTCGACCGGAGGTGATCTAGGCGGGCCAGTGTTGGGACGGGCGCTGGTGGACGAAGACCTGAATTTCTCGATCGCACCGCCAGACCGCCCCGTTCTGGAACTGAAGGACGGGGTCTGGAACAAACACCGGGAAACGGTGTCGGCTCGTTGGAATCCGGACGACGCGACGTGGACCATGTGGTACCTAGGCTACGAAACAAGCTTCTTCGAGGATCCCGGATTTGGACAAATGCGCTCGCTGGACAGTACGGGCCAGAATTGGGAGCGCTCTGAAGCGCCCATTTACAGACCCGAACCAGACGGTTGGGATCATGCCTTCATCACGGGTCCAACGTTCATCGAAACGCCGGAAGGACAGTGGCGGCTCTACTATTCCGGTGCCGGCACCACTGTGGGCATCGGCGTCCTCATCTCGGAGGACCGCGGCGAGAGCTGGCAGCCGCATCCCGCCAATCCGGTCTTCGAGCGTGACCTGGAATCGTGGGACCAAGGCATACTGGAAGTCAGCGTCTTGCATTTGGGCGGCAAATACCTGATGTGGTACACCGGCTATGAGGAACCGCTGGATCTGGACAAGACCCCGATGTACATCGGGCACGCATATTCGGAGGATGGCATTCGCTGGGAACGGAGCGCACATAATCCCGTCCTCGGCCCGGCAGAGCCCGGTTCGTGGAACGATCTTCGGGTGGTCTCGCCCCATGTGATCCAGGGCGCTGGCGGTGCACTATACTTGTTTGCGCATGGCCAAAGCCGAAGGTCGGTTGGCCGGTTATTTGGTGAAATCGGCGTGTGGAGATCGGCGGCGGAATGAGGGGCGGATAGATGTATTCCGCTCTTGAACCTATCCGTCATCTGGCGTAGTATATGCCCGAGTCGCGGAGCGACTATTTGCGGAACATCAAACAACAGATATCGATAGCAAAAGGAGGCTACTCATGAATAAGGCTTTTGGTTTGACGCGTGTACTGGTGTGGGCGATCGCAGCGGCACATTTGGCGGTGCTACCGGCGCAAGCCGATGAGGTACCCGGTCACGTAATTGAGGCGTTCGGGGAACAGCTGGTGAATGCCCAAGGTGAGGCGGTATCGCCCGCCCAGTTGGAGGGTAAAAAAATCGGCCTCTATTTTTCCGCCGAGTGGTGCCCCCCCTGCCGCACGTTTACCCCGCGTTTAGTGGAGGCCTACAACGAATTGAAGGAAGCTGGCAAACCGTTTGAGATCATCTTCGTGTCCCACGACCGCACCGAAGACGCGATGCTAAACTACATGCAGGGTTACGACATGGATTGGCCGGCCATTGCATTCGATGCCGACAAGCGCGATGCCCTCAAGCAGCAGCACGGCATCCGGGGTATTCCGACCTTGATCATTGTGGATGACAAGGGGGAAGTGCTTTCGCGCGACGGGCGTAACGAAGTGACGGCCCGCGGTGCCGAAGCTTTTGAGAATTGGTGAACCGCTCCCCTGAACTCATTGTAGCGCTGGACGTTCCCTCGCTGGCGGACGTCCCGGTGGTGCTGGACCGGTTGCCGGACGATATTCACTGGTACAAAGTGGGGCTGGAACTTTTTTCGGCCGCCGGGCCCGCTGTGTTGGCGCTGTTGAGGGAACGCCAAAAGCGCATCTTCCTCGACCTTAAGCTCCATGACATCCCCAACACCGTGGCCCATGCGGTACGCGCCATTTGTGCGCATGAGGTCGACCTGTTGACCGTCCATGCGCTGGGGGGCCAGGCTATGTTGCGGGCCGCTGCCGACGCGGCCCGGCAGGACGGTGACCGGGCACCCAAACTGGTAGCCGTCACCACGTTGACCAGCTTGGCGCAGGAAGACCTGACGGCCATCGGCGTGCAGCGCGCACTGTCCGATCAAGCACAGGCGTTGGGCGCACTCGCGATCGAGTGTGGAATTGACGGACTGGTATGTTCCGTGCATGAAGCCCGTCGCTTGCGGGACGCGCTGGGTCCCACACCGCTATTGGTCACACCCGGTATCCGCCTGGCTGGTGACGCCGTCGGCGACCAAAAGCGCGTGGCCACGCCGACCGAAGCAGTTCGTAACGGCTCGGATTACTTGGTGGTGGGTCGGTCGTTACTGAATGCGCCCGACCCCGCTGCCGTGGCCGCACGATTCAAGGCGGCGCTCAATCCAGACGGTGAATGACAATCCCCGGCTCGCCGAGGAACACATGCATCCGCATCGATTCCAGGACCTCTTTCAGCTCGTCCGCTGACAGTTCCGTGCGCAGCATCGGCACTTCTACCCGTGCGTCCTGCTCAAACAGGATGCGCTTGGTCATGTCCCGATAGCCGGGCTTGCCGACCGTCAACACGTGATCGCCCTTATAGATTTCGAAATCCTCCAGCGGGGTGGTTCCAACCAGTATCCCGTTGATCTCCACCAGCGCAGGATCGGCGGTGGTATGAACGGACAAGCGCACGGTTGGCCGTGCACGCTGCCGTTCCGCACGGGCCACTAACGTACTTTCCAGTTCGGGGACCGCCCGGGCCACGGCCTCGTCCAGCAGGTCCAAAATCTGAGCCTCACCCAGCGTGGTCTGCAGGGTCGCCGTTTGCCGTACCTGCGTCTCAGCCGTGCCATCCGCTACCGCGACGACCGCCCCATCCACGGCATCCAATGCTTCCAAGGCCACGCGCACAGCCAACGTCGAAAACTCCACGCGTTGTCCACCTTGATTGACCGTACGGGTACCGGGCGAGAAGCTGATCAAACTGCCGCGTAGCACCGCATCTGCCCGCAGGGACTGTGCGGCGTGCAGGAAAGATGGACTGGTCGGCGTCGGCCGTCCATCATCGAACCACGTTTGCCGCTCCATTTGATTGATAAAATCGCGACGGTCAATCAACACAAAGCCCGGCTGGTTAACCAAATGCTTGCCCAGCATGAACACGCCGCGTTCGGCCAGCGATCCCACTGGCATCGAGCCCCCCAGCCGCTGATCCGAGCGCAGGCCGGTTTGATCCTGAAATTCCAGCACCGCCACTCGTAACGGGGCGTCCGCCCATGCCCACGTGCACGCCAATGCTGCCCAAACTCCGATCAACATATATTTTTTCATCACGCACTCCTTTCGGCTGCCAAGTTTCGTACGGTTAGACGCATGGGGCGCGGCATTATTCATTCATTGGGCCGTGAACCGGGCCATCACCCAGAAAAAGGCGCCGGCCGTGGCGGCCGCACATAGCCAGGCGGTGGCGGTCCAGACCAAATCCCAGCGCGCCCGTTGCAGGCGCTCCTTCTCCAGCAGGAATCCCATGACCACGCCTACGGCGAACCCGCCCAGATGTGCCCAATTATCGGCCCCGACCACGAAACCGAAAATAAAGCCGTAGATTGCCCACCGCAAAAAGAAATTGCGCAAGGTTTCCGCCGACGGGCCCAAGGCATGCGCGTAGGCCATGCCGAAGCCAATCAATCCAAAGAGACCGCCCGACGCGCCGACCACGATCGTGTTAACCGGCCCGCTGAACCAGTACCGGGCCAAACCACCACCAATGAGGGCGGCCGTGTAGAGGGTGAAGAAGCGGGGGCCACCGATCTCGGATTCCAGCATCGGCCCCACCCGGGATAGCACCAGCATATTGAATCCGAAGTGAATAAGGCCAAAATGCAGGTAGCCATAGGTAATCAGCAGGGGATATTCCCCTTGCGCCAGTCGACTTAACAGCAGCCCGCCCATCGCGGCCAAGGTTTCCAGCGGCGGGGCAAACAAGGCCTCCATACCGGCCACCGCAATCACCAGCATAAAGAGCAAGCTGTTGACGATCAGCAAAGTATGGCTGACATCACGCCCCAACGATGACCAGAAACTGTCCGCCCTCATCGTCTAGAGCTTGGTGCCGGGCGGAATAACCGTGTTTTTGGGGATCACTATTACGCCGTTGCGCACGGCGTATAAATCCGTGATTGTTTCGTCGGCTTTGCCTTCCGGCGTGATGTAGGACCCGTCACCAATGCGCGCATTCTTATCAATGATGGCATTGCGAATATAGCAATGACGCCCAACGCCGAGCTGCGCCCCCCCCCGCTTCGGCCGGTGGGCATCATAATAGTCAGCCCCCATCATGATGGAATGCTCGATTACGCTATCCTCACCCACCACGGACCGGATACCAATCACCGAGTGCAGGATGCGGTGTCCGGAAATGATCGATCCCTCGGACAACAAGCAGCGTGTCAGATCACAGCAATTTATTTTTGAGGGGGGCAAGTACCGCATACGGGTATAGATCGGTGCCTGCGCATCATAGAAACTGAAGGTCGGCACAGGGTCCGTCAGCGCCAGATTGGCTTCCCAAAAGTTGCCGATCGTCCCGATATCCTTCCAGTACTCATCAAAGATATAGCTACACACTTTCTGTTGCTGGATAGCGGCCGGAATAATGTCGCGCCCGAAATCCCGATCTTCATTCCCCAGCAACAGGTCGCGTAACACGTCCGCCTTGAAACAATAAATGCCCATGCTGGCCAAGTAACGTTCTTCGGGCAGCGGTGCCCGTAAAGGGTCCAAAGTCGGCCCGTCGCCCGGTTTCTCCACAAAGTTATTGATGCGCAGCTTATCGTCGACCTGCAAAATACCCAGTGAGCCGGCATCATGCCGCTCCACCGGTTTAGTGGCAATGGTTACATCCGCCTCGCTGGCGAGGTGTTTGTCCACTAAATCGTTGAAATCCATCCGGTATAATTGGTCGCCTGACAGAATCACAATCAAGTCCGGCTGTTCATCCATCAGATAACTGAACGTTTGCCGCACGGCATCTGCGGTGCCGTTGTACCACGCATGCGACTGCGGGGTCTGTTGAGCGGCCAGCACACGAATAAAACCGCGCTGCCCAAACGGATCGAAATTAAAAGTCGAAGAAACGTGATGATGTAGCGAGACGCTGTTGAACTGCGTCAGTAGATAGATTTTTCGAATGCCCCCGTTCAGGCAATTACTGATGGGGATATCGACCAACCGATACTTCCCGGCGACCGGTACGGCGGGTTTGGCCCGGTCACGTGTCAACGGGTTGAGTCGCGACCCTTCCCCGCCCCCCAAAATAACGGCTACTATATTCATTCCTCGCACCTCCCAACGCCGACGCGTCTCTGCACACCCGCCCAAGTATGGCCAACTGGCGGAGAGAGGGGGATTCGAACCCCCGGTACGCCTGATAGACGTACAACGGATTAGCAATCCGCCGCTTTAAACCACTCAGCCATCTCTCCCTACAGCCCCGATGCGCAACATTCCGAAAAACGACGCCGCATCCTATTCCCCATGTTACGACAGCCGCTAGCCGCAAACATGTGCAAAAACACCCATAACCACCATCACATCAGCGCCCTCGTTCGCGGGGGGGGCTGGCTTCAAAATCATCGAAATTAACCATGGCAAACGGGGTATCCATACGGTGCAACACATACCCGTCCTGCGGGCGTAATTGTTCCCACCAGCGTCCTTCGCCGGGCGGACTGCTTTCCATCGCCACCATACGGCCATCGGAGGCTACGACTACGCCCACCCGGAATACTTCCCCATACCTTTCCACAGTGCTGGGATGGACATACATCACGCTGGTCCCATCGCGTGTGCGCTCGATGTTCACATAACGGCTTTCGCCGCGGAACAAAACGAACTCCTCCTGACCGCGTTCCGGTCGAGGATTGCGCAACACCACATAATAGGTGAAGGTCAATTCATCAATCCAGTCCGGTCGTGTCTCGAATTCCGTTCTAATTTGCAGCCATTGCCGCTGTCTTCGTGACCGCTGACCGCCCGATATCTGGTACTGGGGCGAGCGCACCATCTCGCCTTCCAACCGTCGTATGCGCAGGATTTGCTCCTCGTCCCGCTGAGCCTGAGTCGCAGGCACCAACGCCCCGCATCCCAGTCCAATCACCAATGCCCACACTGCCGTGTATCGTACATTCATCGCCACTCTCCTTATGTCACTCACCGTTCATGCTTCTTGCTTTTCCTTGGATGTCTCCGCATCGCTCGTCTGTTCATCGGGCTCATCAAGGGCACCTTCCTGCTTGCCCCTCTTGAACTCGTTTATGCTGCGTCCGATGGAGCGCGATAATTCAGGCAACCGCTTAGCTCCAAATAACAAGAGCAGGATAACGAGAACGACCAGCAACTCGGGGATACCCGGTCGCCCGGAAATAAATGCTATGTATGTGTTCATGGCACCAACCTATGCGATTAGGTTGGGATTGTCCAGCACGATTCGACGTTCTTTGGGCCACGCGCCAATCCGTTATTGACAAGTATATTGCGCCAATATACATTTCCTCTATTAAGAAGCGGCCACAATTCAAAGACGAAGACGCGGAACGAGCGTTTTGGGCGGCGCATTCGCCTTTGGATTACTTTGACACAGCGCAACGCAAGCGGGCTACTTTCCCCAATCTGAAGCCTTCGCTGAAGTCCATTTCTATTCGCCTGCCGCAGGACATGCTCGACGAGCTCAAAGTCTTGGCAAGCAAAAGCGATATCCCGTATCAAAGCTTGGCCAAGCTGTATCTTTCATGGGGCATACATTCGGAACGCCAGAGACCCAAAGTGACAGTCCGCTTGATCATGGGTTTGACTATTACTTTGGCGACGATGTCCCAAACTTTCCGCCCTATGCCTGGATTGAGAACGACCGCATTTTGGAAGCGCCGACGGTGCCTTTCACGCCGATCCCGGTACCGACGCCCGAGTGCGAGGCAGGCGCACGGGGAGAGGGGCACGATTGTCGACCGGGCCCTATGGTCGAAGGCTGGCGGCTGGACGCGGTCATGCCGAAGCTGACCGAAAAAGCGGTGGCGTGGATCGAGCAGCAGCACGACGATCAGCCGTTTTTCCTCTATTGGTCGTGGACCTCGCCCCATACCCCGGTCGTACCGATTGAAGCGTTTCAAGGATCGACCGAGGCCGGTCCCTATGGCGATTTTATGCACCAGAGTGATGCGCACCTGGGCACGGTGTTACAGGCGCTTGAAGACAACGGCTCTGGCCGCCTCTGTGCCGAAGCCGGCCAAGGCCAGGGCGGCCTAGGCACGGTCCGCCTTGGCGAGTTCCTCGTTCTGGAGCTGGGCGATGATCTCATCAAGGTCATCAACATCGGGAGGGGGTGCCTCGGCAGGAGGTTCGGGCGGGGACGGCACTTTTTCCGGCCGGGTCGCTTGGTAAAGGCTCGCGACTTCCTCATCCCCCAGTGCCCAGTCAAACAGAAACATGTGCCTTACCGAGCCATCCAGCGACAGGATTCCGCCGAGGTTTCTAGTGCCCCATCTACCGCCGCCGATGGCGTAAGGGGTCTCCGAGCAGACTTCGTACGGAACATCGTCAGCGGAATGCGCCAGCCTGCCGTTCAGGTAGAGCCTGCCGGTTCCCTCCTTGTCATAGGTGTAGAACACATGCTGCCACTCGCCGGTCGCCAGTTCGACCTTTTCGTCAACCGAGCCGAGAACGTCATTCTCCCTGCCGCTGGCCACTTCGATCAGCGACGGGCCCGGCGATTCACCGCGCGGCCGTCCAAATCGCAGTAACGCGCCGTCATGATCGCGCCGGTCGTGCCAGATGGCCCACGACAGCGCACCGTCACTATGACGTCGGGGCGTGAAGGGCTGACCCATTATCAGAACTCCGTAATATTTTTTATTGTATTCCCGCCGGCTGAAGACCCAGCCGCCCATCGAGAAGACCGGCGATGCATAGGCGTCGTGATGGGGAATCTGAATCCATTGATAGACATCGTTTTCAAAATCGAGCAGACCGTCCCGCCACGGCACCGACAATATTTGGCCATGATTTTCGTTGGCCGAGCGGTCGTGGGCCACTGTGCCACTGCCCTCGTCAACCGGCCACCAGCCGACCGGCTCAAGCTCCCGTACCGGCTGATAACGGTCTGGCGGAACGGCTTCCCGGTCCTGAACCCGGAGTACAGAACAGGCTGGACAGAACACCGTCAGCACAACAGCCAGCGCAGATATCTTCGACATCAAAATAATTGATCGCTTATCCATAAATTACCTATATTCTCTCAGGATTACGGCTATTGCAACTCCACTTTCAACCGCAGGAAACCCCTGTCGCCGACCATGACACGGCTGGTAACTGTCTTAAAATCGCCAATCACATCCGATACGTCAACGATTTCAACCTTTCATTAAAGAAACCTGAATCCAGGTCATGGATCCTCTGCCCCGTCGCCTTGTTGCTAAAGCGGAAGCCACCGCCCAGAGCCGATTCGGCAATCCAGCGCTTGCTATAG
>PWVE01000076.1 GCA_003562335.1 PVC group bacterium | reverse complement strand
TTGGAGACGTGGATTGAAGCCGCCAGCTAGTGTGTGGGGAGATGATTTTTTGGCGCAAGCCTCTGTGCTGGGCCTTCAACTGGACGCGCAGTGGCATGTGCTAGCCGTCAATCCGCATGCTGCAAACGTGCTGGGGAGGCCGTGTACAGGAGACCCCTTCGACAGCTTACTCGTCACCTTCGACGACACCACGATTGAGCATCAGTCGTGGCTGGACGACACTACGCCCCGCCGATTGACGTTGGCCACCGCCCAGGGCCGTCCCCGAAGTTTTTGGTTCCGCTTTTATTCGCATGACGCCGGGTGCCTCGCGTTGGGTTGGTGGGATATGGACGAACAGACGCAGCTACAAACTGAGCTCTTGGGCGTTAACCGGGAACTAAGTAACGTTACGCGCCAATTGCATCAGGCCAATGCCGATCTACAGGAAGCCAACCAACTGAAAGACCGGTTTTTGGGTATGGCCGCGCATGACTTGCGGCGCCCGCTGGGGGTGGTGTCCACCTATGTGGAGTTTGTGCTGGATGATTACCGCGCGGCTTTGGGGGAGGATGCTTGCGCGCATTTGCAGACCGCGCTGCGCGCCACTCAACAAATGGCGCGGATGGTCGACGACTTTCTGGATATTTCGCTAATTGCGGCTGGCCGGTTGCCCATTACCCGCCAACCTATTGACGTACACGAGCTGTTGGCCAATGCGTTACAGCTGGTACGCGTAGTGGCGGACCGCAAGGGGGTCTTGCTGGCCATAAATTCGGCGGACATCGATCAGCCGGTGTTGGTTGACGGCCCCAAAATCCAGCAGGTCCTGGCCAATCTGATCGGCAACGCCATCGAACATTCGGCCAACGGACAAACGGTGCACATTACCGCACAGCGCGATGACCGGTTACTGCGTGTAGACGTGCGTGATGAGGGCGCGGGCTTGAGTGAAGTCGAACAAGCCGGCTTGTTTGAACCCTTTGCCGTGGCCGGTACCCGCAAGACGGCCAGCGAACGCAGTGTAGGCCTGGGCCTGGCCATTGCCCGCGCCATCGTCGAGGCCCACGACGGGACCATCGCCGTTGAAAGCCAACCGGGCCAAGGCGCAACATTCTGGTTCACATTACCTTTACCCAAAGGCCATCTACGCACTCATGCTTGACCCGCTCACCGCCGCCGGCTGTACACCGGCGGAGATTAAGGCCATGATATTTGAACTGTTTGCCGCCGAGAAATCGTTCTTAAAGGGGTATAAATAATACTCACCTGATCCTATAATAACCCGTCGCCTTATTATACCATAACCTTATATCGCACAATAAAAACCTTTCTTGGGGGGTGCAAGAACCTCTCGGTTCACCATTACATGGTTGACTAAAATCTTAAACCGTTCATGATTCAAATGACGTTTTTGTGACACGCTATTTCTGGCAGTAAAACTGCGTGGAGTGTGTGGTCGGTGTGCACGCTGTTATTGGGCACGATCACAGTAGACAGGTGGTTAATGTAATGGTTTCCTCAACAAGATACTCGAATGGGCCCATGAGGGTGCTGGTGGTGGATGATAATCCGGACACGGTGCAAGGGACCGCCTTGGTTTTGGAATCGGCGGGCTACGAGGTGGATCGCGCACTGAACGGGGAGGCCGCGCTGGAGTTGGCCCGCAAGCGAACGCCTGCCGTGATCCTGCTGGATCGGGACATGCCGGGCATCGACGGCATGGAAGTCTGTCGCCGGATCAAGGAAGACCCCGATTTGGCCCATGTGCTGGTAATATTCGCGTCCGCTTCCCATGCAGGCAAGGACGACCAAATGGAAGGACTGGAGGCGGGGGCCGATGGTTACCTGCCCCGCCCCATCAGCAACCGGGAACTACGGGCCCGGGTGGATGCCTACGCCCGTATCGCCGCATTGAATCGTGAATTAATCGCCGCCAATCGTGAGCTCGACCGGCGCACGGACGAACTGGAAAAGACGAATCGTGCGCTCGAACAGTCGCGGCGCGAGGCACTGGGACTGCTGGAAGATGCGCTTGAAGCCCGGCGCCAAATTGAAGCCATGGCGCATCTGTTGCAAGACCACGATGCGCTATTGAACGAATCGGACAATCTGCGCGGTATTGGTGGCTGGGAATTGGACTTGGAGACTAAACAGGTGCGCTGGACGCCCCAGACGCGGAAGATTCATGAGGTGAACGAGGACGGGGATGTACCCCTGGAAGAGGCCTTGAACTACTATGAACCGGTGGGGCGCGCCCAGCTTCAGAAAGCCATTGCCGAAGCCCGCGAGCAAGGGAAGCCGTGGGACTTGGAGTTGCCTCTGCGCACGGCAAAAGGGAAACGCATTTGGGTGCGGGCCATGGGGCAGGCCCGCTTCAAAGACGGACGCGCAGTCAAATTGTTAGGCACATTCATGGATGTCACGGCGCGCAAGCGAGCGGAATCGGAGCGGGCCGCGCTGAACGCACAACTGGTCCACGCGCAAAAGATGGAGAGCGTGGGCCTCTTGGCCGGAGGCATTGCCCACGAATTCAACAACAAGCTACAAACGATTATCGGCTTTGCCGAAATGTCGGCGTTGTCCTGTGAAGAGGGTTCGCCGTTGCATGAGGAACTGCAAACCATCAAGGTGGCGGCCCGTCAAGCGGCTGACTTGACGCGCCAACTACTGGCCTATGCCAGCAAACAAGTGGCGCAACCGCAAACCTTGAGCCTCAACGAAACCGTCGAGGAAATTCTGGGGTTGTTGAAGCGCACGCTTGGCGAAAACATTGCCGTGGAATGGGACGCCGGCCACAACCTGTGGCCCGTGCATATGGATCCGGCGCAGGTGGACCAAATTATTACCAACTTGGCTTTGAACGCCCGGGACGCGATGCCACACGGCGGTCAACTGACACTGTCCACGCGCAATGTACGCGTTTCCGATGAGGACCGCCTCAAACCGGGCGATCGACCGGCGGGGGAATACGTGCGGCTAACGATACGCGACACCGGCGAGGGCATTCCCGCCGAACTCATGGAGAAGATTTTCGACCCCTTTTTCACCACCAAACCGCAAGGCAAAGGCACCGGCTTGGGATTATCCACGGTGTTTGGCATTGTCCGGCAGAACGAGGGCTTCGTGCACGTGGAAAGTACCCCGGGCGAGGGTGCCACATTTTCCGTTTACGTGCCGCGCGACGCCACCGCCCTCACGCCGCAACAGGCGGGTGCACAGCCAGGTGGACAGGCGGGTGGCCATGAAACTATTTTGGTGGTCGAAGATGAAAAAGCCATTTTGGACTTGTGCCAAATGCACTTGGGCCGACTGGGCTACACCGTGCTCATCGCGGCGACCCCGAGCGAAGCCATTCGCATTGCGGAAAATCGCCGTGACCGGATCCATTTATTGTTGACAGATGTCATCATGCCGGAAATGAATGGGCGTCAGTTGTTCAACACGCTACACGCGATGAGCCCCCGCTTACGGGTGGTCTACATGTCGGGGTATGCGGCGGGCACATTGGGCGAGCAAGGGGCGCTAGGGAAGGACGTGTTGTTCTTGCCAAAACCGTTCGGCCACCAACAATTGGCGCGAATGGTTCGCAAGGCCCTGGATGCAGTGCCCGCAACGTAGTGGTCATCATGGGAGAAGGTTAACAGTATGTCATTTTGGAGACGCGTCAAAGAAGTAGTCAGCGGCGATGCCGCTCAAGGGGAAGCCGCCGGAGCCTCGTCGGCGTTGCACGTTATTGATGCCGCCGGATTAGCCACCGGTGACGGGCGCGAGCGACTGTCGCCGCGCGATCAATTTGCGTTAATCAAACAGGTAGCCGCCTTTACCGAACGCGAAAAGATTCGCTGTGTTGTTTTGGTGGACGGCCGCCCGCTGCGCGAAGTGCCTGACGGCGGTACATATAAAAAGGTCACCGTACATTACGTGGAAGGCGAGCAAGGCTTGATCGACCGCGCGCTAAGCCTGGCCAGCGGGGACGCCTTGCTGGTCACCCAGAACAAGAAGCTGGAGCAACAGGCCCAAGCCGCCGGTATCGAAACCTTACGCAGCCAGACGCTGCGGAAAGCATGGGACAACGGCGGCGGACGGGCCGATTCCGATAAACGCAGCGGCGGACGAGGTGGACGCCGCCGTGGCCGGGGACGTCGGGGAGGCCACAGCCGCAAACCAGCGGCCCAAGATACCAAAGCCTCCAACACTGCGCCGGCATCCACTCCTCCCCAAAAAGGGAAAGCCGGGGACGGGGTAAGCGACCTCATCGATTTGGTTTAAAGCGCACGTCTTTCAGGGCCACGGTCTGATTGAATACCGGCTGGCCGGGTTGATGGTCCCGGGCGTCGCAACAGAAATACCCCATGCGTTCAAATTGAAACGCGGTACCCGGGGCAGCGTCACACAAGGCCGACTCCACATAGCCCCGCACGACTTTTAAAGAATCCGGGTTTAAGAATTCGGTGAAATCCTTTTCCGAATCCTCCAGTGGGTCGGCCACGGTAAATAGCCGATCATAGCAGCGCATTTCCGCCGCGTGAGCGTGGGCCACCGAGACCCAATGGATGGTAGCCTTTACCTTGCATTTCGCGGCGGGCGGGTCCCAGCGACAAAAAACGGTTTGTACCTCGCCCGTGGCGGGATCGGTTTCCACCCGCTCGCACGTAATGAACCCGGCATAGCGTAAACGCACCGTCTTACCCGGACTTAGCCGGAAGAATTTAGGCGGCGGTTCCGCCGCAAAATCCGACCGCTCAATCCAAAGCTCCGGGCCGAACATCACCGGCCGCGTCCCTGCCGCCGGGTCCTCGGGATTGTTGACGGCCTCCACGGCATACGCCTCCCCGGGAAAATTGGTGATCACCACCCGCAACGGGTCCAACACCGCCATGCGCCGCCAGGCGCGCCGGTTCAACTCCGCACGAACATGGTGCTCCAACAGCGCCACCTCGGTCATACTGTCGTACTTGGTGACCCCAATCGCCTCACAAAAAGCGCGCAGCGCGGCGGCGGGATAGCCGCGACGACGCATGCCGCACAGCGTGGGCATACGCGGGTCGTCCCAGCCCTGCACGTGGCCGTCGCGTACCAGTTGCCACAAGCGCCGCTTACTCATGACCGTGTAGGTCAGGTTAAGCCGGGCAAACTCGATTTGCTGCGGCCTGGCCGGTACCTCCAATTGGTCCAGTAACCAATCGTACAGCGGGCGGTGCACCTCGAATTCCAGCGTACAGATCGAATGGGTCACCCCTTCAATCGCGTCCGACAAGCCATGCGCAAAATCGTACATGGGATACACGCACCACGTGTCGCCCGTCCGATGGTGCACGGCGCGTTTAATGCGATAGATGACCGGATCCCGTAGATGTAAATTGGGCGAGGCCATATCGATTTTGGCGCGTACCACATACTGACCATCCGCAAACTCGCCCGCGCGCATGCGGCGAAACAAATCCAGACTCTCCGCCGCCGGCCGGTCACGCCACGGGCTGGGCGTACCGGGCCGGGTGGGCACGCCGCGATAGGATTTAAATTCTTCCGGCGACAAGGTGCAGACGTACGCCTGGCCCTGCTCAATCAGTGCCTCGGCGTAGTGATAGAGTTGTTCAAAATAGTCCGACGCATGATAGCGATGCGTGCCCCAGTCAAACCCGAGCCAGTGCACATCGGTCTCAATCGCCTGCACATATTCCTCGTCTTCAGCCGCCGGATTCGTGTCATCATAACGCAAGTTACAACGGCCACCATATTCCTGTGCCAATCCGAAATTGAGACAGATCGACTTGGCATGGCCAATATGCAGGTAGCCGTTGGGCTCGGGCGGAAAGCGGGTAATGACTGAACCGGACACGCGCCCGGCCTGCAAATCGCGGTCGATTCGTTGGCGGATAAAATGGCGACCCGGTTTATCGGTCGCAGCTTGTTCAGCGGTCGGGTTGGGTGTGTTTGTCATA
>PWVE01000084.1 GCA_003562335.1 PVC group bacterium | reverse complement strand
GGCTAGTGACATCTATCTTTTTATCCGTGAAATCCGTGCGATCCGTGGTTTCTTTCTTCGGTGGCAACAACGCTGCGTGGTCTTTGAATCCGTTCCCAACGCACCGGTGGCTGGCGCGATTCTGAGATGTCTCGACTTCGCTTCGCTACGCTCGACATGACAAAGTCCCTTCATATTCAATCCGGATCGTAGCTGCTCAAGGTTTCCGCCTTTTGATCATCGGTCAGCAGGATCAGTAAGTTCGGACGGCCCGGGCCTTCGGCACACACCAAACCGGCCGATAAAAGTACGCCCCCTTGTATCATGGTCACTTTATTCATCGCCTATATCCTCATCGTGATGCCCGGAAACTTAATAGACCGCCTCCAAGCCGATGGCCACCGAGCCGCGCACCAAACGCCCAAATTCATCGTTGGCACTGCCGCGTTCTATGTGCCCGGTTAAAAAGGCGGTAAAATAATCGTTCAGCGCATGCCGCACGATCCCGGTCAGACGATGCGATCCATCGTCCAGCCCCTGTGTAAACCGCAGGGTGCCTTCGGTGAGATCTCGCCAGGTGTCGTGGTATTGGAGGTACAGGTAGTTTTTGCGGAAAAATGCCCGCGGATAGGCAAACGACCCTTGAAAAGCATCGGGCGCCATGGTTGGTTCCTCAGCCGCCTGCGGTATAAAATCGTTGCCGCTCCGCATGCCCGGTCCATTGTGAAAAAACTCCACAGACAGCATGCCGCCGCCCCAAAAGGTATAACTTCCGCCCGCGAGAGCCTGAAATTCGTCCAGCTCGGGCGGGCACTGACCTTCCGCGTACAGGACAACCGCCTCGCCCGCATTGGCCCCCGCGTAGGCGCCCAGCGTTGGACGGCGCAGGGCGTCCTCGCGTAAGGAACCGATAAAGCCAGCATAGCGGCCGGCGCCGGTGAGGTCGAGCTTGGCCGCGTAACGTCGCCTGAAATCCTCCTCCATTAGCGAATCATGGCGGCCTTCGCCGATATTAGCAATCAACGAAGCGGTGACCGAGTAGGATGCCACCCAGACAGCGCGCACGTAATCGATTCCGGGCATTTCGGCAAAGGCATCTTCGCGCACGTTCTCCGCGATGAAGGGGTTGGACGGGGACAGCAGCAGGGAAGGCCCCCACTGAAGGTTTTCGCGACCGCCGATAAGGAATAAATCGTCACGGAGCGAAAGGCGCAGTACGGCCTCGTTCAAAAAAAGGTCGGTTTCAGATTCCCACTCGCCGGGCGGAGGGCTATGCGCCTTGCTCCGTGCTGCCCAAAAACGCGGTTTGACCGTCAGCCGGGCGTAGGGATAGACCACGAGGAAATCGGGCCGCAGTTCCAGTGCCGTTTGGGTCCTGACGATGGGGATCGGGCTGGCAGACGGCACTTCCGGTTCCTGATAGCGAGCGTAGCCGATCGCTCGCAAATCAACACGCGCCGTTCCATTGCGCGGCAGAGTAAGCGTCTGGCCCTGCGCTGCGAGAACGAACGAATACCACAATAATAAGCCAAGCCATACAGCGTAATTACCATGGATATTAACCACTGTGTTCATTGCGTAAACAGGTTTAAGTCAAAGGTGCTATCGGGCAGCGGTCGCTGATCCGGCACACCGAATCGAATGGTTGTAACCGCATCGCTCAGCAGTGCATCTTGAATGGTCATCTTGGAAATGAAGGGTTGTTCGTTGCCGTCTTCGTCCTCTATCACATGATCATACTGCATGCGCGCGATTTTGATTTCCTTGCCCGAAACGGTAAAGAAGCGGGCCTTAACACCGAGACCCGTTTCCTGTTCGATCCAATAGATAATGTGATCATAGGTGGTGCGCATATCCGGTTTAGCGCGCAGATCGAAAACGAAGCAAAGCCGATCATCGAGCGTTTCGTCCGGCAGACGCTCGGGGGTATACTCCTCGGCATAATTGGTCGAGGCCAAGTCGCCGTAGGCCGCTTGTCCAAGCAACCGTTGCCGCTGGGAGATCGGCACGGCCCGGCTGAGGCCCGGACGGAAGAACCACATATTGCGATTAACCATTAGCAGCCGGGCGTCCCGCTGCCGTGGAGGCGCGGTATACACGGCCAGAAAATCGTAGGCCCGGTTGCTGACGGAAAACGAGAGCGACTCCTCTCTCCGCCCGGACACCGAATGGACGTCGACCGACCACACCACCCCTTCCATGCTGCCGCGCGCCTCATCGGCGCGCCGCAGGATTTCAGTGGCCGACTCGTGATCTTCAGCCCAGGCCAGTACGGTCGTTAGCCATACTGCTATAAAACCCGCCAACCGTGCGCGGGCTGCATCATTAATTGTGACGAAGCGCATCTACTACCTCCATTTCAGATGCCTTGCGGCTGGCTAACAGCGCTGACGCCACCGCAAGGATAATTACGCCCAGCGTGCTGATGAGCATGTCCCGTGGGACCAAATACACCAGCAGCGGCATTTCAACATTTATCTGCGGCGGGACCCAGGTCGGTTCCAGCACACGCACCGTGACCCAGCCGGCCAGCTGTAATAGCAAACCCAGCGCCGCCCCCAATATTCCGATCATCGCGCTCTCCAGCGCGAAAAGTCCGCGGACCCCCGGGGTGCCCAAGCCCAGCGCCCGGAGCGTGCCAATCTCGCGTGTGCGCTCCATCACCGACATACTGACCGTGTTGATCACGGTCATGACGGCAATGATCAGCACGATCGCCAGATTGAAACCGTTGATGACATTGAACATTTCGCTAACCCGCCGATAAAAATTCGACATCTCCACCCAGGTGCGCATGCCGGCCTCGATGCCGGCCTCCGCAAGCTGCGGCCGCAGCCATTCCATAAATTCCGGCAGGTACGCTTCATCGCGCAGCAGCACGCCGACGCGGTGGGCACCATCGGCATCGCGCAAAAGACGGGCCTGCTCAAGATGCAGCGCAATAAAGCGCTCAGACTGGTCACCCGTCGTCTCGAAGATCTGGCGCACTACACAGTCCACGGCATTGAAATGCCCGCTCGCCGTATTACCGGCCAGCACCACCGAATCCCCCAGTTCCACGCCCAGGGCGTTCATAAGCCCCCTGCTGACACCAATGCCAAATGGCACGTCGTCCTCCAACGATTCCCCCTCATAATAGCGGAATTCACCCAGCACACCACGGGCGTAGCCGCGTATGTACGAAAGCGTTGACGGCACGGAGGCGGTACCATAACACACAGAGGAAACCAAGCCATCGCTAAGTATGCCGGAAACCAGCATCATCGGATTTACGGCGATCACGGCCGGATGCTCATCCAGGAGGCGTTTGATCACGGCTAGTTCCTCGCCCGAAAACGTTGTGTCCTCCTCGGTGGCGCCCGCATGATCCCAGCCCTCTTTGAGTAGGGTCATATGACCGTTTGCCCGACCGTATATTTCCAGTTCGCGCAGACTGGCGGTGAGATAGTGCACAAACCCGCCAAACAGGGTCACGCCGGCAAAGCCGAACCCGATCGCGAGAATGGTGAAAGTCGACCGACGACGGTTGCGGAGCAGGTTCCGCATGGCCATTTTAATCCAGAGCATCATGATGCCGCCTCCCGGCGATCTTCCACGATCCGTCCGTCGCGCAACACGATCTTGCGGGGAATGTGCGCCAGCAGGCGTGCGTCATGGGTGGACAGCAGAAAGGTGGTTTTACGTTCCGCGTTAAGTTTCACGATCAGCTCCATGATGCCCGCAGCCGACTCGGAGTCCAAATTGGCGGTCGGCTCGTCGGCGATCACGACCTCGGCTTCCGTGACCAACGCGCGCGCGATGGCGACCCGCTGCTGCTGGCCGCCCGACAACTGGTTGGGCCGGTGGTGGGCGTGCTCCGCCAAACCCACCGCAGCCAGCGCCTCGGCCGCGCGACGGCCCGAGTGGTGGACGCCGCCAGCATGGAACATCAATGGCAATTGGACATTTTCAAGCGCGCTCAACACGGGCACCAAACTAAAGTCCTGGAAGACAAACCCGATTTTTTGGTTTCGCAGGCTGGCGCGGCGACCTTCTTCGAGTGTTGACAAATCCTGTCCATCCATCAGGATCTGGCCCGACGTCGGCGCGTCCAGGAGTCCCAGCAGATGGCAAAGCGTCGACTTGCCGGATCCAGAAGGTCCCATGACGGCGATAAGTTCGCCAATATCAATAACCAAATCCACCGCCTGGAGCGCGGTCACCGCAATCTCGCCCATGTGGTAGGTTCGGCTTATACCGCTCAATTCATATAGTGCCATAGATGCATTCCTCTAACGTCCATTCGGTGGACGGGTTCAAGCATTTTGCTCCATAGTCCGTAGTCGTCGCCATAGTCCTCCACCTGTTTACCTTTTCATAAAACTTGTGACAGAACCCACATCGTAAAAGCCTGCTGATGGTCGACACCGCATTAGGAATCGGCCAATTGACCGGATTCGGCCATGCCTTTTACGAAAAATCTGACTGGCGCATAGTTGCAGATAGAACGGTTTTTTCAAACAAATTTCTAGAGGCTCTTGCAAAACCGGTTCACTGCGCGGATCGCAACCATGGGGCATGCCGCGACGGCGGCCAGGGACCATGCCGCGGCGGCATAAAACGGTGGAAGTAATCGTTCGCCCGGTACGCCGCAGCGGAATCCTCAAAATCCATAGCCTCTAACACCGGCCACAGCCGCTCAAGCTCGCCCAGATTCTCAATGACGTTCAATGCGGCAATCGACACATACACGCCATTTTCTTGCGGGGAAGCGAGTTCCAGCAACACCTCCACCGCAGCGGCCTCATCATCCGCATCGCCGAACAAGCCCAACAGCTCTGCGGCAACAATACGCACACTGGGATTTTCATCAGCCAGAAGTTCCCGGACCTTTTCCGGCGCCATCTCAAAGGCAGGCGCGCCACGCACCAGCAGGCCCGTCAAGGCCCAATACCGGATCGCAGGATCGCGGTCTTCCAAAGCAATCAGCAGCTGGGGCACTGCCTCGGCGACACGACTGGCCGCTAGTTCCGCCAGGGCCAGGATACGCTCCAGCGGATACTGCTGGGGGTCGCGCGCCATCTGGTAGATCGTGGTCCCGTTATCGAGTTTCCACACCGGCTTGGTCGACCCCTTGGCCCGCCGGTGCATCTCGGCCTCGGGCAGGAAACCGGCGTCGCGCGTCGCCATCATATGGGCACGGTGGGCTTGGCGCAGCTCGTTCAAAATCGTCTGGTGCGCCTCCGAATCCACCAAATTGTTCACTTCGTGGGGATCGTTCTCGAGGTCGTAAAGTTCCTCGGCGGGTTTTTCTTCCCAGAAATACGTCTGCGGCGGCTCAAGCTCGCCCGCATGATAGAGATCATGCCAGACCTGCATGGTTTTGGCAGCGAAATTGGAGCCCACATATTGGCCGTAAATCCAGTGCGGCATGTAGTTGCGGACATAGATGTAGCGGTCGTTTCGGACCGCACGCACCATGTCATAGCGCTCGTCCATGCGACCGCGGAAACCGAAGAGGTATGGGCGGGGTTCGGTTTCGTAAGGCCCCATGAACGCGCGGCCTTGCATCCAGTCCGGCGGCTCAATATTCGCCAGGCTGAGCACGGTCGGCGCCATGTCTACGAATTCCACAAGACGGCGGGTCGCGCCGCCGGGCGCATAATCCGCCGGGGCGAGGTGGCGCCATTTCTCCGGCACATACACCATCAATGGCACATGCAGTCCGGAGTTGTACGGCCACCGCTTGTGACGCGGCATCCCCGAGCCGTGGTCGCCGTAGAAGAAGATGATGGTGTCCTCCATCAACCCATCGGCCGCGAGTTGCGCCATCTGGTTGCCGAACCATTCATCCATTTGGGTGATGGAATGTTAGCTCCTTAATCGGAAATTGTTTGAGTAAATGAGTCGGTAATATAGCCTGATGTTTTGCCCATTCCAAGCGTTGTAAGTGTTCAGTGTTCAGTGTTCAGGAGTCCTCGG
>PWVE01000104.1 GCA_003562335.1 PVC group bacterium | reverse complement strand
CTGCCAGCAGCACGATATCGGCCTTGCGTTTACGTAATGGCGGCACGTAAATCGGGAAGACGTGCAGGCGGTAGTAGAGGTCCTCACGGAACTTGCCCTCGTTGACCAGCGCCAGCAGGTCTTTATTGGTGGCCGTGACGACGCGCACATTGACCTGAATCGTTTTGGTCCCCCCAATCCGCTCAAACTCGCGTTCCTGCAGCACGCGTAACAGTTTGATTTGAATACTGGGCGGGATATCGCCGATTTCGTCCAGGAACAGCGTCCCCCCATGGGCTAGCTCGAACCGTCCTTTGCGGTCTGTTGTGGCACCCGTGAACGCCCCGCGTTCATGGCCGAACAATTCGCTTTCGATAATGGTTTCCGGCAACGCGGCACAATGGGCCTTCACAAAAGGCTGATCCGCACGATCACTGTTGTAATGGATTGCGTGCGCCACCAGCTCTTTACCGGTACCGGTTTCCCCGTGAATGAGTACCGTGGCCGGACTGGGCGAGACCTGGGCAATCTGGTCATAGACCACCTGCATCTCGTGGGAGTTGCCAATGATGTTGGCTGGGCGGAAGCGATCACGCAGCTCGGCGCGCAGCCGCTCGTTTTCCTTTTCCAAGCGCTCCTGCTCCTCCTGTGCCGCGCGCCGCAATTTCACCGCCTGGGCAATCATCGAGGCGATAATGGTCAAAATCCGGACATCGTGTTCCAGGTCCAACGACGCCATATATTCCCGGTCGATACTCAGCGCTCCAATGACGTCTTGTCCCATCTTGACCGGCACACACACAAACGACATGTCTTTGCGTTTACCACGCGTGGTCCGGTCCAGGAACAGCGGCGACTCGTGGGTACGCTCGATCACCATGGACTGGCCGGTCTGCACCACCTTGCCGGTCACACCCTCCCCCAGTTTGTAGCGGCCCCGACTGGTCTGCTGCGGCGACAAGCCATGCGCGGCTTCGATCAAAATATCGCCCGTTTGCCGATTGAACAGCGTCAACGTTGCGTGCCGCATATCCAGCTGGTCGGAAATGGCCTCCAGCACGGGGTTAACCACATCGCGCAGATCGAGGCTTTGATCCAGCAGACGGCTAATATCATAAAGCAAGCTCAGCTCCGCCACTTGACGGGACGCTGTGGCGGACGACGACGGTGTACCGTCGACTGGGGGGGTATCTGTTTTCATACTGGGGGAACTCCTTTCACTCGATCTCGATACGCATTCGTTATGGGCATACGACGGTCACGACCGAACGCTTTCGGCGTGATCTTCACCCCGGGGGCGCCTTGCCGTCGCTTATATTCACTACCATCAATCAGGCGACTCACACGGTGTACGGTCGCCGGATCAAAACCTGCGGACACAATCCGGTCCACGCCTTCGTCGCGCTCCACATAACGCTCGACAATGGCGTCCAACACGTCATATGGGGGCAACGAATCGGAATCCTGTTGGTCGGGGCGCAGCTCTGCGGACGGGGGACGGGTCAGCGTGGACGGCGGGATGATCGGTCCATCCTCCCACTCATTGCGCCAACGCGCGAGCGCATAGACCAGTGTCTTAGGGACATCCTTGATCAACGCGAATCCGCCGACCATATCGCCGTAGAGGGTACAATAGCCCGTAGCTAATTCGCTCTTGTTGCCGGTTGCCAATACCAACCAACCAAATTTATTCGAAAGCGCCATGATCAGCGTGCCGCGTATGCGAGCCTGGAGGTTCTCTTCGGTTATGTCCGGATCACGGCCGGGCCATAGCGGTGCGAGTCCGGCAAGATAGCCTTCGTAGATATCGTGAATAGGTACGGTGTGAAACGTAACGCCCAGATTGCGCGCCAACACTTCGGCATCCTGCCGCGTACCGGACGAACTATAGCAGGAAGGCATCGTGACAGCGGCCACCCGGTCCGCTCCGAGTGTATCGACCGCCACTACCGCCACCAAGGCAGAGTCGATACCGCCACTGAGGGCCACAACCGTCTGGTGGAATCCGTTCTTATTCACATAATCCCGCAATCCCGTTTGCAAAGCCGCATAGACCTCCGCTAAATCGGCCAACAGGGGCGCACAGGTTGGCGGGTGCTCAGCCTTTGTAGCGTGTGCGCGTACCGCCGTCGAGAGGTGAACAATTCGGCGGGTGGTCGGCACGCTGGGATCCTCCAGCAGATAGTCGCCTGCGGGGATCGGCATGTCGGCTACCCACAACGTTTCCGTGAATTGTTCCGCCCGTCCCAATACCGTTCCGTCCGTCGCCAGCAACAGGCTCCCGCCGTCGAACACCAACTCGTCCTGGCCGCCCACCATATTGCAGTAGGCCATGTTGCAATTCAGATAGCGGGTGGCTTGTTGCAACACCTGTTCGCGCAGATGGCGCTTGCCCCGATGATAGGGGGAAGCCGAAATGTTCAGCAGGCAACCCACCCGCGCTTCATGCAGCAACTGAACGGCGTCCTCTTGCAGAAACCATGAGTCTTCGCAAACATGCACCGCCAACCGCACATCGCCCAGTTGCAAGATGAGCGGCATCCGGCCGGCGGCAAACACGCGCTTCTCGTCAAAAACGCCGTAATTCGGCAACACCATCTTATGATACACCGCCTCAATCCGACCGCCATGAAACACCACCGCGCTGTTATGCACCGCCCCATCCACGGACTGCGGTGCTCCCACCACGGTCACCGCATCCGCTGGCAACGCTTCACGCAAGGCTTGCAAGTGCGCCCAGCAATCTTCAATGAAATGCGGCTTGAGCACCAAGTCTTCAGGCGGATATCCCGACAACGCCAACTCCGGGAACAAGATTACCCCCGCACCCTCCCGGCGTGCGCGGGCGGCATAATCCCGTATTCGTTCCGCATTCCCGGCTAAATCCCCCACGGTCGAATTAATCTGTGCCAACCCGATACGCATGTTGTCTACAATTTTGAATTATCACAAAAACCAGAAAACGCAAATGTATGATTACAATATTTAGTTTATAATTTTGTAACATGCAAGTTTAAATGGAAAATTTTTGTCTGATTTTCACACATGAACCCTTTAGGGCCTCTACAGACCTGGATAACATTACTCGTGGATGAGATTCAGCATTGGAAACAGTCGAGGCCGCATCCGAACGATTTCCAGGTCGGCAGGCGGAATACGGCCCACGGGGCCAAGGTTCTGAGTCGGATACCCGAGATGCGTTAGATGCGATATTCGGGCAGAAGCCTGGGCGTAAATAAATTTGTCTGCCGTGAACGATTTACGCAGATTTTCATCCGCTACCAAAACTGTAGCCGCCCACGTTGGGGGCGGATGCCGAGCCCAACGTGCCCGGCTACAGGTATGCACGCTTTTTTTGTGTCACCTTTTTCCGTAAGGACTCTAAAGGTCTTGAGCTGTGGCGGCAGGGCGCCAGTCGGCGTCTTCGACAAGCCATATATTGCGGAACCGAGCTTGTCCGCCGGAACCGTGGGCTTGCAGGTAGAGCATGGCTTCGGCCACTTCTTCACGGCGTCCACCAGCGCCGGTACCGCTCTCCAGTTCTACGTCGTCATGAATTTTAACGCCATTGTGATAGACGGTGAAACGTGCATTTTCGATCTTATCGCCATCGTCGTCGAATCGGGGCGCCCGGAACGAGATTTCGTAGGTCTGCCAGTGAATCGGTGGGTAGGTCATGTTGATCTGCGGCTCGCGAGCCCGATAGAAAGAGCCATTGCCGTTTCGGGTAGGTAATTCGGCGAAGGAGTCGAGGATCTGGACCTCATACCGGTTCTGAATATACACGCCCGAATTGCTGCGGCGCTGTTCGCGGGCCGTCGGCATAAAGCCAACCTTGAACTCCATGTGGAGAAACATATCGCCATATTCATCCGCCGTGCGGGCCCCCTGCTTAAGCAAGCCCTCGTCACTCATCGCCGTATTCTCGTCCCACTTCTCTAAATTTGTCCCGTCGAAAAGCACAATCGCGTCGGCCGGCGGTGCAGCGCCCATGGACGGACTGGTGCGCTCGACTTTCTCCAGTTGTGCCGTGCCTGCGCCCCACTCCAACCGGACGACACCTTCATCGATGCGGCCCTGCACCGCTTCTCCTCGCAGAATGACCGCATCGTTATCACCACGCTGCGCCGTTATCTCCAACGGGGCAGCGCTATCCCAGCCGGTTCCCGGAAATCCACCTTGATAAAGCAATCCCCTGAATTCGCCATCCCCCATCGCCGCCAATTGTAAGGCCAGCACCGTATCGCCCATGGCCCCCATGTATTCGCCTTGGGCAATAAAATCGGGGTCCTTTTCCGCTTCCTGCCGGTCGATGAGGGCAGGCGTCGGCGGCGCGCACCCAAGCACCACCCCCGTCAGCACTAGACTGAAGAGGAGACGACTTGATAAGAAATTGCTTTTGGAGCGGTTGCCGGTAAGGGGCCGCATTCGCTGAACAAAGGTTATTGGTGTCACTTTCATGGTGCGAGGATCGCAAAAGATGGGGTTGGATGTCAAGGTCCGGGGTCTGGCTTGCTCCGCTGGAGGCACTATGTTTGAGATGTTTTGGGTCGTAAGAGAAAGGTATCCGCTTGACGGTAGAAAGAAATGTATTGGATACTTACGCCAGTATGTGTGCTGCAACCGATTTACCGAATACTGTTTCCCTGCCGCTGGACGAGGTACAAGCCTTGATGCTTTCCTGTTTGCGTGGGACCCCTCTGGAAGGCTTAACCGAACAGAACCGGGGGCTATTGCAGCAGGGCAAAATGTTGCGATCCCGCTTGGCTTTGCGTTTGGGACTAGCGCAAGGCATTGACCCCCGCACGCTAATCCATGCGTCGGCGGCCATCGAGGTGATCCACGCGGCCAGCCTACTCCACGACGATGTCATTGACGGCGGTCTACTGCGGCGGGGCGTGCCTAGTTTTTGGCGGGAAAAAGGGGTCGCCGGAGCCGTGCTGCTGGGCGATATGCTGCTCGTCAAAGGGCTATCCCTAGTCGGCGAAGTTGAAGACGGGCGGCTAACAAACGCGCTGGTTCGTTTTGCCGGCGAGGTGTGCCAGGGCGAGGCGGAGCAGGAGCTGATCTATCGCCACCGGGAATCCACCTGGGAAGATTGCGTGCGCCTTGCCCGCTTGAAGACCGGGGCGCTATTTGCTTTTGCCGGCTTAGCGGCTGCCGGCACAGAGCCTGAACGACAAACGGCCTTTACGGAAGCAGGCTATGAGCTGGGAACGGCCTATCAGCTGGCAGACGACCTACTGGATGCCGTGGGCGACGCCTCGCAATTAGGCAAGACCCTGGGCACCGATCAGGCGCGCCATAAGGTAACCGCCGTAAGTTTCCTGCCTGCAGGCCATGACCCCCGTTCTAAAATTGAGGCGTTGTGCCAGCAGGCGCGCGCGCGTCTAAGTCCTTGGCCCAAAGCTCAATCGGCCTGGGACGAGTATGTCCAGTTGGACTTTAACCCTTCCGCCCGTGATGTTTTTGAAAAACAAGGGTGACGGCGGGCGGACGTGGTGTGGAATTAGGTGCCGGGGCTGAATGAGGCGTGCACGGCGGCTTGCAGCTCCAGGAGCTCGCTGATTCCCTTCTCAGCCAGTTGTAACATTTCATCCAGTTGGCTACGCGTATAGGGGGTGCTTTCAGCTGTGCCTTGTACTTCCACAAAACGCCCGGAGCTTGTCATGACCACGTTCATGTCCACGGCCGCCGCCAAGTCCTCTTCATAGCACAAATCGAGTAACGACACGCCATCCACGACCCCCACACTAATCGCCGCCACCGCTTCCCGGATGGGGTCTTCAGCCAGCATCTCTGCCTGGCACAATCGGTCCACGGCCTGACGTAGCGCGGCAAATGCCCCCGTAATGGCAGCGGTGCGAGTACCCCCGTCCGCTTGCAGCACGTCGCAGTCTACCCACAACGTCCGCGGCCCCAGCCGCTCTAAATCCACCACCGCGCGCAACGAGCGCCCGATCAAACGTTGGATTTCCTGTGTGCGCCCGCTGACCTTGCCCCGCGAAGATTCACGCGACGACCGATCAGCGGTCGCGTAAGGCAACAAGCTATATTCCCCCGTCAACCAGCCGCCCGGCACTTTCTGTTGTTGCATCCAGCGCGGGACTTTTTCCTCCACGGATACGGCGCATACCACTTGCGTTTGGCCCATCCGAATCAATGCCGAGCCGGTAGCTGCGGGTGCAATACCATACTCAAGGGTAACCGGGCGTAGCGCGTCTACGGCCCGGCCATCACCCCGTAACGGGGCCGATGCAAGGTTGTGGTGTTTGTTCATAATACGCCTTTTCAGTCTTGTTTCTTGATGAGTACGAAGCCCAGCACTTCACCGCCGATCACCGGGATCCAGACAATTAAATCGGGGTGCAGGTGGGGATGCCGGACCATTGCATCCGCAATGATAATGAAAAAATAGAAGACGAAGACGATGCCCAGACTGATGCCGACACCAATGGACGATTCGCGGCGCCGGGATTTCATGCCGAGCGGAATCCCGAGCAAGGTGAACGCGAAACACGAAAGCGCGAGCGCCAACCGCTCGTTGGCCTCGACCAAGTACCCCATGCGTGCACGACGCAACTCACGATTGGTGACCTGCGGATAGTGAGCCCTAATATTGCGAATGGTGCTGACCAATTCGGCCAGCGTCATGGACGACTTGCTTTTGCGGATATTGCCGGTCCGGAAGAGGCGCGAAAAATCGAGCGGCACCGGGTATTGGCGCGCGTGAATGGTGCGCACCCGCTGCGGATCGTCAGGAAATTGATCGTCCGGCTGGTCAATGCGCACATCGAATAATTCGATCAGCATCTTGTGCGGTTCGGGCATGGACAATTCACCTGATTTGGCTCGCACACTACGTTGCACCCCGCCTTCGTTACCGGTTTCATAGACCACCACGTCCTCGACCCGTGATCCGTCTCTTTTACCGATATAGATCATGAAACCCGGAAAATCGCGCACAAAACGGCCCTCTTCCAGCAGGCTAACGGGATCCTCCACCCCCACGTTCACCAAGGCCTTGCGGCGCGCCCAGTGTGCATTGGGCGCCACCGATACATTTAGCCACACACAGATGCCGGACAACACAACCGAAATCAACACCAAGGGCGAAATGATCTGCCACATCGTCATACCGCTGGCGCGCATGGCCGTAATTTCCCCGTCCAATGAGAGCCGGCCAAACAGGAGCAGCACCGTCGTCATGGCGCTCATAGGGATGGAGAAGGTCAGGATATAGGGCACATTGTAGGTAAACGCCCGCACAATGATCCAGACCGAGACCCCGCGCGCCACCAAGTCCACCGCCTGGATAATCGCCCCCACACACATCACAAAGGTGAAGATCGCCAGCGTCATACCGAACGTGACGGCATAATCATGTACGAGGTATTTGTTCAGCACGCGCATGGCGATACTAGGCCTTGGCCACCTGTCCCCGTTCAGCGGATTCAACCGTGTTGTACAGCAGCATCGTAATCGTCATGGGCCCTACCCCACCCGGCACCGGGGTGATGGCAGCCGCCTTCTCCTTAATGGCGTCAAAATCCACATCGCCCACCAACCGATAGCCGCGTGGCCGACTGGCATCCTCGACCCGGTTCACGCCCACATCGATTACCACAGCGCCCTCCTTCACCATGTCGGCGGTCACGGTTCCGGGTCGGCCGGCCGCCGCTATGACGATGTCTGCTTGCCGGGTGTGGTACCCCACATCGCGGGTCCCGGTGTGGCACACCGTAACCGTGGCGTTGCCCAGTTCATTCTTTAACGTCAACAAATTGGCCAGGGGGCGACCGACAATATTGCTGCGGCCCACGATGACCGCGTGCGCCCCGGCCACTGGTTGTCCGGACCGTTGTAACAGCTTCAAAATCCCGTAGGGCGTGCAGGGCAAAAAGGCCGGCAATCCGAGCAGCATCCGTCCGATATTGGTTGGATGGAATCCGTCGACATCTTTATTCGGATCAATGGCCGCGATGACGTCCTGCTCCATGGCGGCGTCCGGCAGCGGCAATTGCACTAAAATGCCGTGAATTCGGTCGTCTGCATTATAGCCGTCTACCACATCCAGAATATCCTGGCGCGTAGCATCAGCCGGCAATCGAATTTCCTGGGAATGAATGCCGCAATCGGCACAGGCTTTCTCTTTGGCCGTAACGTAGGAGCGCGAGGCCGGATCATCCCCCACCAGCAGCACCCCCAAGCCGGGGACGACACCGGCTGTGGCCAATCGTGCTACGCTGGTCTTCAAATCCGCCCGCATTTCCGCCGCCAACGCTTTTCCATCTAAAATAGTTGCGCCCATTCGCTTTACTCCCTTCTTCTTGTTAAGATTAATGAATTGTACCCAACCGGTCCCGTAGGTGTCCGCCTGGGCGTTGATGATAAACGGCCAATATCTCCGCCACAATACTCAGGGCGACCTGTTCCGGTCCCTCCCCTCCTAAATCGAGCCCGGCCGGTCCAAAAACAAGATCGCGCTGTGCGGGTTCGACCTTAGCCAGAATCTCGTCGCGCCGCGCCCGCGGCCCAAGCAGGCCGATATAACGAGCGCCCGCTGCTATCCATTGGTTAACCCACTCCAAGTCATACTGCAAGGTATGTGTTTTGACCACTACCAGCGCCGAGGGATTGCCTGTTGGCGGTCCCGGCCACTCCGCGGGCCTTACGGCCTCAAGTTGGCGCGCGGCCGGAAAACGAACGGATGTCAAAAAAGCAGGGCGGTGATCCAACACCGCCACGCGAAATCCGGTCGACGCCAACAATGCCACCAAGGGCATGGCGTCATCACCCGCACCACAAACCCAAACCACCGGCGGCGGTTCCAACCGCTCACAAAAAACACCGTCTTCGAGCCCAGTCACGTCGGTCGCCCCCGACCTGGCCCACCGTACCTGACCAGACGCATCACCCGCCAGGTCGGTACATACGGTGATGGCCTCGTTCCCGTCCAGCGCTTGCGCCAGCGGCTCCACCCAATCGGCCGTGTCGGGTGAAACGGGTTGGATAAAAATATCGACTTGTCCGTTGCATCCCAAGCCCAACCCCCAGAGCGTATCTTCCACGTCGCCGGTGTCATAATGCACGCAGGCGGGCTGACCGGCACGCAACACTTCCAGCGCCCGTTCGCGTACATCCTGTTCCAGACAACCGCCGCTGATGTTGCCGGCCAGGGTGCCATCGGCGGCCATCAGCAACTTGGCACCCGGACGCCGGTAAGTGGAGCCTTGAATGGACACCACCGTGGCCCAAGCCACGGACTCGCCCCGCCCCAAGCGCGTACGCAATTCAGCCACTAGCTCTTGGGTTTCCTGCCAATTCTTCATCCGTTCGGAATCCGGGGATAGGCGCCCAAGATCGTGACCACCGCACAATGCTCGTTCAGTTCATTTAGGGCTTCCGCCACCTTGGTGTCCGCCGCATGACCTTCCACATCGACGAAAAAGACGTACTCCCACTGACGCGTTTTGCTGGGGCGCGATTCGATTTTGGTCATGTTGAGTCCATGTTTCCGCAACACATCCAACGCCGCGCATAGGGCTCCGGCCCGGTGCTTAACGCCGAAGCAGATGGACGTCTTATCGTTGCCGGTCGGTTCCCCGTACTGCGCACCAACCACCAGGAAGCGGGTAGTATTCCCGCTAATGTCCTGTATGTCGTGGTGCCACACCGTCAATCCGTAAAGTTCCGCCGCCAATTCACTGGCCAGGGCTCCGCTATCCGGCTCTTGCGCCGCCATTTCCGCCGCACGCGCGGTACTGGACACCGGAACCAAATCCACCTGCGGCATATTTTCCGCCAGCCAGCGCCTGCATTGTCCAAATACCTGGGGATTACTGTACAAGCGCTTGATCCCCTCAACCGGCCCCGCCGCCATCAGGTGATGGGTGATGCGCAGGTAGATCTCCGCGCAAATCCGGAGCGGCGTGTCCATAAACTCGTCCAAGGTATGCGTTACGGCTCCCTCGGTGGAATTCTCAATCGGAACCACCCCGTAATCTGCGGTGCCTTTTTGAACGGCGGCGAACACATCGGATATGGTTTGACACGCCGTGTACTCCACGCTGGCCCCGAACCGGGCACGCGCCGCCTGATGGGTAAAGGTGGCCGATGGTCCCAAATACGCAATCTTGAGGTCGTGCTCCAAAGCCAGGGCCGCCGACATGATTTCGCGGTAGATCGCACACAGGGACTGCGCTGTTAAAGGACCGGTATTCAATTCCGCGACGCGCTCGAGCACCGCCTTTTCGCGTGCCGGAACATAGATGGCCTGTCCGTTGGCTTGTTTGACTTGACCAATATCGATGGCCGCCTTGGTACGTGCATTGAGCAGTTCGACCAAGTGCGCATCCAGCTCGTCGATTCGGCGGCGTAATTTATCCAGCGTCATAATATCCTCCGCACGTTAGGGTGCTTCATTCCCATCTAATTGTTTTGCGGACGAGTCAGCGGTTTCATCCTCCGTCTCTTCCGCTGACGCCTCGTTCGACACGGGATCATCGTCTCCATCCAGTCGGTCCGAGGATTCCCCGCCCAAAATATCCCGCGGCTCATCTGGTTCAGCGGTTTCCTCTGCCTGCGGGGTGTCATCCAGTGGCGCTTCCAGTTGTTCCCCGGCTTGTTTACGGCGTTCCTGCTCGGCTTCCAGCCGGCGCAGTTCGTCGGTGCCGGGAAGATCGTTCAGCGATTTGATTCCAAAATGCTCCAGGAACTTCTGCGTTGTCCCAAACAACCACGGTCGTCCCGGCAACTCGCTGCGCCCCACGACCCGAATCAGTTGCAGATCGAGCAGATTGCGGACGATCTGGTCCACCGCCACGCCGCGTACCGCCTCGATCTCCGACCGCACCACCGGCTGGCGATAGGCGATGATGGCCAGGGTTTCCAAGGCCGGCCGCGACAGTTTACTGGCCTTGCCCTTTTCCAACAGCACGCGCAGCCACGGCCCGCAACCGGTATCGTTGGCCAACCGGTAGCCATGCGCCACTTCGCGCACGTGTAACCCGGTCGCATTCGTGCGCAGGGACTGATCCAAGTCGGCGACCGCAGCAGTCAACAGCTCTTCTGTAACCTCGGCGAAGTCCTTGGTGATACCGCCATACTGTTCCGCCGTGGCCGCAAAAACCTGTTGCATGTGTTCCACTGATACCGGTTCCTTGGCGGCAAACAACATCGCGCCGACAATCTGTTTCAGTTCCGGGATGATGTCCACTTCACTCATGAATTCTCCATCTCCTGCAGCAGTTCAATTGGTCCGTACGGTTCTTCCTGAATCGCCCGAATTTGTTTCAACCGCATTAATTCCAGTACCGCTAAAAAGGTACAGACCACTTCGTGTCGTGATTTCATGCCCGTGAACAGGTCCGTCAACGAGAGGCGCGTGGACTGTTCCATGCGGGCTAACAGATCATCAATTTTTTCGCCCACGGTAAAGCGTTCGGCGAAGATTTCGCGCAGCTCCTCTTTCTGCACCTTGCTGAGTGCATCGTTAAAGGCGGCAATGAGGTCGAAAATACTGACGTCGTTCAGTGCCACGTCGGGCACCGTGCCAAGCTCAACCCCTTCGCCTTCACGGATGAATATATTTTCCTGTTGATCTTCCAGCACTTGCAGATGCAGCGCGGCATCCTTGAATTTCTTGTATTCAACCAACTGGCGCACCAAATCCCAGCGCGGGTCGCCTTCGTCCTCATCCTCTTCCACCGCCCGCTCGTCCACCGGCAGCAACATGCGGCTCTTGATCATCATCAAGGTCGCCGCCATCACAATGAATTCGCCGGCGATGTTGAGGTCCAGCATGCGCATGAGGTCCAGATAGGCCACGTACTGCTGGGTAATGCGTTCGATAGGGATGTCGTAAATATCGACCTCCTCCTTGCGGATGAGGTAGAGCAGCAGATCCAGCGGCCCCTCAAAGACGTCCAGCTTAACGCGGTATTCCTCGGCGGACGTCATGGGGCCACCAAGCCTGTCGCCGCCCGCGCCCGGTCCAGCGTCTCACGCGCCGCCGCGCGGGCGCGACGGGCACCGCCCTGCAACACGTCTTCCACGTAATCCGGATTGCCGGCCAGTTTTTCGCGCTTGGCGCGCAAGGGGGCAAAATGGGCCTCAAAATGGTCCGCGAGGGCTTTTTTGGATTCACCGTACCCCATCCCACCGGCCCGATACCGGGCGGCCCATTCCGCCTGTTCGTTCGGCGGGGCCAGCAGCTTGAGCAACGCGAACACGGTACAGGTGTCGGGATCCTTCGGATCTTCCAGTGCCTTGCTGTCCGTTACAATTCGCATAATCTGTTTACGGGTGGCTTTGGCTGTGCCGAAGATTTCGATCGTGTTGCGATACGACTTCGACATCTTTTGCCCATCCACTCCCGGCACTACCGCCACCTCATCCCGGATGGCCGGGTCCGGGACCGTGAACACCTCGCCAAATTGGTTATTGAACTTGATCGCCAAGTCGCGGGTTACTTCCACGTGTTGCTTCTGGTCGCGCCCCACCGGGACACAATTTGACTGGACCGCCAGGATATCCGCGGCCATCAAGACCGGGTACGAAAAAAGTCCGTGCGAAGCCGGCAAACCGCGGGGGGTCTTGTCCTTATAGGAATGGCACCGTTCCAGCAGGCCCATCGGGGCGAGGGTGGACAACAACCATGTAAGTTCGGTTACCTCCGGCACATCGCTTTGGCGATAGAATGCCGTGCGCTGCGGGTCCAACCCGCATGCGAGAAAGTCCAAGGCCACATCCTGTGTATACCCCCAGAGCGTTGCGCGGTCATGAATCGTCGTCAGCGCATGATAATTGGCAATGAACAGGAACGCTTCGCCCTGTTCCTGCAACTCCATGGCGGGCCGCATCATGCCTAAATAATTACCCAGATGCAGCTTGCCCGAAGGTTGAATACCCGACAAAATTCGCATTATTTGATGTACTCCCAATAAAATATCGTCCGGGGCGGCAGCCCATGAAGCGCAGAGAATAGACCATGCATCGCAGTCGGGCAAACGCAAAGTACAGGGGGGGGTCCCCGATTTATTTGCGATAAACGGTTGACCGCATGGCAGTGCTTGTTGTAGCCTGTCGGCAAATGGGTGCGTTATGCCTGCTTGCAGGCGTAATTCCGTGGATTCCTTGAGCGACGTCGCTCGATTTAAAACAACCTTATATAAGGAGAGGATTATATGTCAGTCAAAGTAGGTATTAATGGTTTCGGACGTATTGGACGCTTGGTTTTCCGAGCGTCGGTCGATAACCCGAACGTGGAAGTAACCGGGATCAACGATCCGTTCATCGATCTCGATTATATGGTGTACATGCTGAAGTACGATACGGTGCATGGACCTTTTAAAGGCACCGTGGAAGTGGCCGACGGCAAATTGATCGTGAACGGCAAGCCGGTCACCGTTTTCGGTGAGATGGATCCTGCGCAGATCAAGTGGTCGGAGTGCGGTGCCAAGTACGTTGTCGAGTCGACCGGCGTATTCACCACCACCGAGAAGGCCGGTGCGCACTTCCAAGGTGGTGCCGAAAAGGTCGTGATCTCGGCACCGTCTGCCGATGCGCCGATGTTCGTCATGGGCGTGAATCAGGAAACCTACCAGTCCGAGATGAAGGTCGTCTCCAACGCGTCCTGTACCACCAACTGCCTGGCCCCCTTGGCCAAAGTGGTCCACGACAAGTGGGGTATTGTGGAAGGGTTAATGACCACCGTGCACGCAATGACCGCCACGCAAAAGACCGTGGACGGCCCCTCCAAGAAGGATTGGCGTGGTGGCCGTGCAGCGGCCCATAACATCATTCCGTCCAGCACGGGTGCCGCCAAGGCTGTCGGGAAAGTGATTCCGGATCTGAACGGAAAACTGACGGGCATGGCGTTCCGTATCCCGACGATCAACGTGTCCGTGGTTGACCTGACCTGCCGTCTGGATAAGCCGGCTTCGTACGACGAAATCAAAGCCGCGATGAAAGCGGCGGCTGAAGGCCCGATGAAGGGTGTCCTGAAATACACCGAAGACTTGGTGGTTTCCTCCGATTTCATCGGCGAAACCTGCACCTCCGTCTTTGATGCGGACGCCGGTATTGCGCTGAATGACAACTTCGTCAAGCTGGTTTCCTGGTACGATAACGAGTGGGGCTACTCCAACAAGTTGCTGGACTTGGTATCCCACATGGCCACGGTCGACGCGGGCTAATTCATTCAAACCATCTCAACAGCCGGCCGGTTTATCCCGGCCGGCTGTTTTGAATATAGGAGACGCCTAATGGACAAACAGACCCTGCGCGATATCAATGTTAAAGATCGCCGCGTTTTGATGCGGGTGGACTTCAATGTGCCGCAGAAAGACGGCGTGGTTGCCGATGACACCCGCATTCGGGCCGCCTTGCCGACCATTCAGCATGCGCTGGAATCCGGCGCGCGCGCCGTCATTTTGATGAGCCATCTGGGCCGTCCCAAAGGCAAGGTTGATCCGGCCTTCACCCTGAAGCCTGCCGCCGATCATCTGGCGACCCTGATCAACGCGCCCGTGGTATTTGCTACGGACTGTATCGGCGAGGCGGTACAAGCCAAACTTGACACGCTGGAACCCGGCAGCGTGTTAGTACTGGAAAACGTCCGTTTTCATTGGGAAGAGGAAGGAAAGGTCAAACTGGCGGACGATGCGGACGAAGCGGCGCGCACAGCCGCCAAGGCCGACATGCAGGCGCGTCAGGAAACGTTTGCCAAGGCCTTGGCCCAATGGGGCGACGTATATGTCAATGACGCGTTCGGCACGGCGCACCGCGCCCATGCCTCGACGGCGCTGGTCACCCGCTATTTCAAGGAGAGTGTGGCCGGGTTTTTAATGGAAAAGGAAATTGCCTACCTGGGCAAAGCGCTGGCGCAACCGGAACGCCCCTTTGTGGCCATTATCGGTGGCGCAAAAATCACTGGCAAAATCGATGTTATCACTCATTTATTAGGCAAAGTTGACACCCTGTTGATCGGAGGTGGCATGGCGTACACGTTTTATGCCGCCAAGGGGCTGCCCATCGGCAACTCGTTGGTTGAATCCGATAAAGTTGAGCTGGCCCGCTCCATTCTTGAAAAAGCCGAAGCCGCCGGCGTCAAATTGGCCCTGCCGGTTGACCACGTAATTGCCGACGCCTTTAGTGCCGACGCACAAACTGAAGTCGTGGACGAAGCGGGCATCAAAGATGGCTGGATGGCCCTCGATATTGGGCCACAAACAATCGCCCAGTATGCCGCCGCGATTGTCGACGCCAAGACCGTGGTCTGGAACGGCCCCATGGGCTGCTTCGAAATGGAACCGTTTGCCAGTGGCACGCTCGGCGTGGCCCAAGCCGTGGCCGAGGCCGACTGCGTCAGCATTATTGGTGGTGGCGACAGTGTAAGCGCGGTCAACCGCTCCGGCTTGGCGGACCGGATGACACACATCAGTACGGGGGGCGGTGCCAGTTTGGAATTTCTGGAAGGCAAAGAGCTGCCCGGTGTGGCGGCCTTGAACGACCGTTAGCCCACGTAAAAATGAGTCAAATTTGTTCAGCATAGGAGTAAACGAATGAGAAAACCAATCGTAGCAGGCAACTGGAAAATGAATAAGACCGTAGCGGAAGCCGTGGCGCTGGTGACGGATATCAAGCGCGACCTGGCGGAATGCAGCGGAGTCGATGTGGTCTTGTGTCCGCCGTTTACCGCGTTGAGCGCGGTGAGCGAAACCATTACCGGCACCCAACTGGACCTCGGGGCGCAAAATATGCACTGGGAAGCTTCCGGCGCGTACACCGGCGAGGTGGCGGCCGGCATGTTGCGGGAGCTGTTTTGCCACTACGTCATCCTGGGGCACAGCGAGCGCCGTGCATACTTCGGTGAATCGGATGAAATCGTCAACAAGAAGGTCAAGGCTGCGCTAGCTGCCAATCTGCGTCCAATCGTTTGCGTCGGTGAACAACTCGAAGACCGCGATGCCGGACGCACCGAGGCCGTGGTCGAGCAGCAGGTACGCGGGAGTCTGGCGGGATGTTCGGCCCGTGAGTGGGCTGATGTGGTTATTGCCTATGAACCCGTCTGGGCCATTGGCACCGGGCGCACCGCGACACCGGAACAAGCCCAGGACGTGCACGCCTTCATCCGGTCGGTGGTCCGCGAAATGGTGGACGATTCCATTGCACAGTCGGTCCGTATTCAGTATGGTGGCAGCATGAAGCCGGCGAATGCCAAAGAGTTGATCGGGCAACCGGACATTGACGGCGGCCTGATTGGTGGCGCGGCATTGGATGCCCGCTCATTCGTGGAAATTGTGCAAGCCGCTTTATAAGACGGGGTTGTCCCTCACAGGCAAAGGAGAATTGAAACATGATGGCTTTACGCGTACTGCTGTTCACCATTGAGGTGGTGTGCAGCCTTCTATTGATCGGAATCATTCTTATTCAAAAGGCCAAAGGCGGTGGTTTGGGCTTGGCATTTGGTGGGGGTAGCACCGACTCGCTGTTTGGGTCGCGGGCCGGTAATGTTTTGACAAAAGCCACGGTCATACTGGCCATTGTGTTCATGGCGAATACCGTGGCTCTGGCCATTTTATTTGCGCGCACCCATGATGCGACCCTCATGGATACTCATCGGGAGCCGACACCCGTAACGGCTCAACCGGACGCACCAGCGGAACCGGATCAAGTACCGCCCGGCACACCCGCAACGCCTCCTGACACCGCACCCCCTGTAGAAGCCGTGCCGGCCACCGAGGCTCCGGCGGAAATCGGGGTGCCCACTGAGTCCTTGCCACCGCCCCCGGAAGAATAATCAGAGGTGCCCCATGAATCCTTTCAAAGAACTGAACGCGAGTCTGGGAGGCGATTGGGAAGAGACCAATACGATTGTCCGGTTATTTTTTGAGTCGGCCCAGGAGCAACTCAACAATCTGAATCAGGCGCTTGCACAAGAAGATCGTGAACAAATCGCCTATGCAGCCCACCAATTTGCCGGTGCCTCCGGTACGTGCGGTTTGACGGAATTGAGCGGTTTGCTGCGTGAACTGGAACACGCCGCCCCACAAGCGGATTGGCCACAGCTAGCTCAGCAACTAAACCGCATTCGCGACGGCGTGACCGCGATACGTTCGCAATGGGACGCAAGCCAATCCAATAATGCACCGACATAAGTGCCTGTTATGGATCCCTCCCCTTCCAACCAACCCCATGTCCTGCTAACCGACGATGATCCGTTTATCACCGCCCTCTACCGTGAACGTTTGATCAAAGAGGGAATGACAGTAGCCACTGCACAAAATGGTGAGGAGGCGCTGGAATCCATACAGAAACAGCCCCCGGACTTGCTGTTACTGGACTTAAACATGCCCCGTATGGATGGGACCGAGGTCCTGCGCTATATACGGGAACAGTCGCCCTGCCCCAACCTGCCCATTGTCGTCCTCTCCAATGCCTGCGCACCCGAGTTTATTGCCGAGGTCAGTCAGCTGCGGCCAACGCGCTTTCTAGTCAAATACGATAACGCTCCCAATAAAGTCATTGAGACCATACTCACCGTGTTGGAAGAGGCACGCGCCAGTGATGTGGTGGCCCCGGCACCGGCCGATATTCACCCACAAGAATTTGAGCCCGCCACCGCTTCACTGGAAGTCGTGCTGGACCGACTGGAGACCGCTACATCGATTGACGAGCAGCGGGAATCTGTTCTGGGCATATATCGCGCTGTTCAAGCCACGCTTGAGCACTTTCAAACGCTGCCGCCACTGAGCCTGCCCTATCTACTTGAAGACACGCTCGAGCCATTATTGGAAAAATGCTATGCCTTGGAGCAATTAATTGGCCCGGCCTTGGTCAAAGTACTGGCCCGCATCTTGCATGCCGTTGAAAAGTGCGCCGCTACCCCGCCCACGACCTCGGTTCCCAGCTCCCCCGTTCTGTTGCATGTCCCTGCGCGCGAACAGGTGAACGAATGGAAAACGCTACTGGATCGACCGGGATTTTCCCCCTGCGCTGTACAACAATCCTCCTCGGCGGAAGACTTACTGCACCACAACGTGTTTTACGCCGTGGTGTGGCACACGGCCCGTAAATCAGCGGCCCGCAAAGCGTTGCGGCTCATAAATGACCGGGCAACGAAAGGCCGGCTACACACGATTTTCGTCATGCCGCAAAACGATGCCGATCGCTGGTCGCTTGAAGCTGAGGCCGGGGACTCCCTAGCCCTCGGAGACGTCTGTGCCCAGGAAGCCTTACCGGCTTTGCTATACGCCTTGCAGGCAAGTTGAATAGTGCGCTAGCCCGCATTTCTCACCAGCCATCTACTCCGAGCGTGGATAGCACGTCATATAGGGCACGCGACTAGCGCGACGACCTCAATGTGTTTCAACACACTGTCGCCCGCCGCCCTGCGCCACGCACCCGCTCTGCCGCACTCTCCACGCTCTCGCTACGAAGTTGGTGAGAAATGCGGGCTAGTCGGCGTTTTATTCGTCGCCATCCGGCGGTGCCACATCCGCCAATAGGGCTTTGAGTTCTGCGGCATCAAAAGGTTTGGTCAACACATGGCGCGCACCCATCAATTTGGCGCTCCGCAGCACGTCCAGTTGTCCGATCTGTCCGCCGCCGGACATGGCAATAATCAGTGCCTGACTGGCCCCTTTGCGCAAGGACCGGATCAATTCAAGACCATCTTGGCCCGGCATGTATATATCGGTCAACACCACCTGCGGCTGCCATTCCAGGCAGCGCTGAAGTCCAACTGAGCCATCCTCCACGCATACGACCTCATAGCCCCACCGCGTCAGCTGTCTCTCCAGCAGCACCCGCATTGCCCGTTCATCGTCAATCACCAATACACGTAGCATTACCCCCCCTATCTTAGCCGTTGCTTCACCACGGCCAGGACCCTTCGTAGTTCCCTTTCGCGAATGGGCTTACTGATGTAGTCATCCATGCCCGACGCCAAATACTTTTCACGATCACCTTGCATCGCATGCGCCGTCAACGCCACCACGTAGGGCATCGTTTCCGATGCCGCCTCCTGGCGGATTAGCTGCATCGCCTCCACGCCATCCATATGCGGCATTTGCACGTCCATGAGAATTAGATCGTACTGTTTTTCGCGTACGGCGGCTACCGCCGCGCGGCCATCTTCCACTTCATCAAACGCACACCCCAACTTCTTCAACAGATAGCCGACCACTTTACGGTTGACGGCATTATCTTCCGCCACCAGCACGTGCACGGGGCGTTCGGATGTTTGCGGCGGAGCGGCTTCTTTTCCCCCGCGTTCCTTTCGGTCCACTAGCATGACCGTGGACAAGAGATTAAATAACGGCGAAGGCTCCACGGGGTCATACAATTGTCCATCGAACAACATGTCGCCTGCGGCATTGATCCCGAGCGGTGGTGCTGCTTCGGCGTCACACAAGAGGATGATAGGTATATGATCCGTCTGCGCCTCCCGCAGACCACGGGCAACAGGCACGGGGTCAACATCCTCATGGTGACCTAATAATACGACGTCAATGGGAGGCTGATCGGCCGCTTGCAGTCGGGCGACTGCGGCACGCTCTGTATCCACGCACACCACATTCAGCGACCATGATTCCAGCAAAGCTCTCAGTTGGTCACAGTCAACTATGCCCGGGGCCAGCACCAAGGCCGTCCGGGCATGGAACCGGTCGCGATCAGCTGGCGTACCCTCCAATCCATTCGCAGTGCCGTCAACGGGCAAATCCAAACGGACCTGAACATAAAACGTAGCCCCCTTCCCTTCCTGACTTTCCACCTCAATGGTTCCGCCCATCAGTTCGGCCAACCGCTTGCTAATGGCCAATCCCAACCCGGTACCCCCGAAACGCCGGGTCGTCGAATCATCCAATTGGGAAAACGGCTGAAACAGCCGATCACGCTTGTCGCCGGGTATGCCGGGACCGGTATCCCGCACCATAAAGCGCACATCGCAGGCATCGCGCGACCGCTGGAAAGCGGTGACCTGAATAGTTACGCGACCCTGTTCCGTGAATTTAACCGCATTGCTCAGCAGATTTGATAAAATTTGCCGCAGGCGAATTGTATCGCCGATTACGCACGCCGGCAAACCAGCCGCCGCCCGGACCTCCAATGCCAGCCCCTTGCTCTCAGCTTGCGGGCGGACCATACGCACGGCGTCGTCCACGAGCTCCATCAACGGGAAAGGACGCGCTTCCAGCGTCAATTTTCCGGATTCGATCTTTGAATGGTCCAGAATGTCATTGATGACCATCAGCAACGTTTCACCCGCGGTGTGAATGGTATGCACGCAATCGCGTTGATCATCGGTCAACGACGTATCCAGCAGCACTTCAGTCATTCCGATCACCGCATTCATCGGCGTGCGAATTTCGTGGCTCATGTGAGCCAGGAACTCGCTCTTGGCCCGTACGGCGGCTTCCGCCGCCACCTT
>PWVE01000143.1 GCA_003562335.1 PVC group bacterium | reverse complement strand
GGGCAGGTTTTGCAAGGACCTCGTTTGTTAAAAGGAATTTCCAACCACGTTCGGGCGGGATTCCAGCTTGCGCTGAACCTCGTCAGCCAGGTCGCGGGCGGCCTGGCGACATTCGTCGGCGGTAATGATGAGTGGTGGCATGAGGTAGATGACATTGCCGAGGGACCGCAGCAGATAGCCGCGGTCGCGCATGGCGTATTGTACGCGGCGGGCGGCAGGCACGGGACCTGCGCCGGGTTCCAGCTCGATGACGCCGATCAAGCCCAGATGTCGGATGTCCCGGATGCCGGGGGTGCCCCGCAACGAAACCCATTCTTCGACCAACACGTGCTCCAATTCTGCCGCGTGTTCCGCCAGTCCGTCTGCTTCATAAACATCCAGGGCGGCCAGGGCGGCAGCCGCCGCAATGGGGTTTCCGCACCAGGTGTGCCCGTGATAGAAGGTGTGATCCACCGGTTGATCGCTGAAGGTGCGGTATAAGTCGTCCCGGACCACGACCGCACTCATGGGAACGTACCCCGCCGTGAGTCCTTTGCCGAGACAGACGAGGTCCGGGTCTATGCCGGCATGTTCAAAGGCGAACATCCGGCCGGTTCGTCCAAAACCCATGGCGATTTCATCGCTGATCAGGGGAATCTGCAGTCGACGACACGTTTCCGCCAGTCGCCGCAGGTAGCCGGGACCATACATCTTCATCCCCGTGGCCCCGAGACACAGGGGCTCGACAATCACCCCCGCAATTTCGTCGGCGCGCGCGGTCAGGAAAGCGTCCACCCCGTCGTAGCAAGTGGCCGCGCAATCCGTCCCGCGACATCCGTTGCACGGGGGAATATCCAGTCGCCAGGCTTCTTTCAGTACGGGCCGCAGCAGGTGATGGAATTCCTCGAGATAGCCGACGCCTACGGCGCCGAGGGTATCGCCGTGATAGGCCTCTTTCAGCGAAACAAAGCGGGTACGTTGGGGTTGGCCGGTTTGGTGGGCGTACTGCAAGACGATCTTCAAGGCGGCCTCGACCGCGCTGGCACCGTCGCTGGCAAACATGACGTGGCGATCGGGGGTGGGCATCAAGTGAGCGAGGCGCCGCGCCAGTTCTTCCGCGCCGGGATGGGTCAAGTTACCGAGGATGCTGTGCTGCAGTTTTCCGGCCTGTTCCTGGATGGCGGATACCACGCGGGGATGGGAATGGCCAAGTTGACAGGACCACCAGGAGGATACGGCGTCGAAGTAGCGTTGGCCGTCGGTGTCATAAAGGTAAAGTCCTTCGCCGCGTACGATCTTGGGCAGCCCTTGCTGCAGCGAGGAAAAGCGGGTGTAGGGATGCCAGATGAAGGAGGCGGGCGGGGTCATGGTTTCAAGGCTTGCATATAGGGGTTGTGCTTGAGCTCGTCGCCGATGGTGGTATGCGGTCCGTGCCCGCAGTAGACGGTGGTTTCGGGGGGCAAGGTGGCCAGGCGGCGCAGCGACGCCGTCAATTGGCGCGCATCGCCGCCGGGTAGATCGGTGCGGCCGACGGAGTGCTGAAACAGCACGTCGCCGCTGAACAGGATATTCCGGTCGCGGAAATAGAAACCGACATGGCCGGGCGCGTGACCGGGCAGTTCCCACACCTCATAATCGAATCCGGCATCGGTCCACGTTTGGCCTTCTGCCAGGTCCCGTTCAATTTCGGGGGGCGCGGCCGGCGTTTCGTAGTAGGGCAACATTTGGTTGGTGGGCGCAAACGCCCACGCCTGGTCGGTGGGATGCATGGCAATGGGACAAGGGAACGCCCCGTGGACGGCCGCCAGGGCGGAGATATGATCCATGTGTCCGTGGGTGATCAGAATAGCTTTGGGCGTCAACTTTTCGCTGTGCAACAGGGCAATGATGCGCTCGTCTTCCGCGCCGGGATCAATGACCAGCGCTTCGCGGTCGGCGTTGTAGCAAATGAAACAGTTGGAGGCAAACGGGCCGACGGTGCATTCGATAACGTTCATAGCAAATCCAGTAGTCCTTTCTCGTCAATGATCGTGATATTCAGTTGTTGCGCTTTATCCAGTTTGGAGCCGGCATTTTCGCCCGCCACCACGTAATCCGTCTTTTGGGAAACGCTGGACGTGACTTTGCCACCAGCCGCTTCAATGCGGGCGCGCGCCTCGTCACGCGTCATGTCCGGCAAGGTGCCGGTCAAGACCAGTGTTTTCCCCTGCAGCGGGCCTGTACGCGCCGTCGCTGGGCGATGACTGGCGGTGTTGACACCCACCGCTTTCAAGTCCGCGATCAGTGCTTGATTGTGCGGCGCGGCGAAAAACGTGATGATCGCCTGCGCCATGATCGGGCCGATATCCTCGAGGGCTTCCAGCTCCGTCGGCGAGGCGGCCATGAGGTGGTCGAGATCGGGGAAATGCGCTTCCAGGGCTTGGGCGGACCGGGTGCCGACGTGCGGGATGCCCAAGGCAAAGATGAGTCGCCACAAATCGCGCTGGCGGCTGGCGTCAAGGGCCTGCATCAGGTTGTCCGCCGATTTCTCGCCCATCCGCTCCAGCGAACGCCATTGCTCGCGGGTGATCCGGTAGAGGTCGGCCGGCGATTCAATCCATTGGCGGTTAATCAACTGCTCAATTAAGGCGTCGCCGAGCCCGTCGATGTCCATTCCGCCGCGGGCCGCAAAATGGCGGACCCATTGTTTGAGCTGGGCAGGGCATTGTCGATTGGTACAGCGCAGGGCCACCTCGTCCGCGCGCCGCGTGACCGGCCCGCCGCAGGCCGGGCAGGTGTCGGGCATGGTAAATGCTTGTTCGTTTCCGGTTCGCTTCTCTTTGCGCACGCCGACCACGGCGGGGATCACCTCGCCCGCCTTTTCGACCCAGACGCGATCCCCGATGAGCAGGTCTTTGCGCCGGATTTCGTCCTCGTTATGCAGCGTGGCCCGGTGGATAGTGGAGCCGGCCACGGTCACCGGTTCCAGCTCCGCGACCGGGGTCAGGATGCCGGTGCGCCCGACTTGGATGGTGATGGCTTTGAGGGTGGTTTCCGCCCGTTCCGGTTCATATTTGTAAGCCACGGCCCAGCGGGGGCTTTTGGCGGTGTATCCCCATTCATCGTACCAAGCGCGTTGGTTGATTTTGATGACGCCCCCATCGATTTCGAACGGGAAGTCGTGGCGCAGGGATTCCAGTTCGGTCAAGGCCGCTAAGACGGCGTCCAGATCGGGACAAATCCAAGTGCGTGGATGCACCGGCAACCCAAAATCTTTCAGGGTTGCCAGCAGCTCGGCGTGGGTATCGAACGCGATACCTTCACAGGCGCCCAAGGCGTAGCACACGGCACCAAGCGGTCGTTGGGCGACAATCCGGGGGTCGAGTTGCTTCAATGAGCCGACGGCGGCGTTGCGCGGATTGGCAAAAACAGGCTGGCCTTCCGCCGCGCGCCGTTCGTTCAAGGCGACAAAGCCGGCTTTCGGCATGAACACCTCGCCGCGCACTTCCAGCAGGTCGGGAGGCGCAGTGGTCGTCAGGCGGGCGGGAATGGCCTTGATGGTCCGCAGGTTGCGGGTGATATCATCGCCTTGCCGCCCATCGCCGCGCGTCGCGCCCAGGGTGAGCGCCCCGTGTTCGTAGCGCAAGGTCACGGCCACGCCGTCGATTTTCGGTTCCAGCACATAGTCAAATTGGGCGCTCGGCACCTGTTTGCGGACGCGGACATCAAAGGCACGTAATTCATCCACGTCATAGGTATTGGCCAGGCTCAGCATCGGCACGGCATGGGTCACCGTGGCGAATCCCTGGGTGGGGGTTTCGCCGATTTCGGTGAGCGGGGAATCGGCCGCGGCCCATGCTGGATGGTCGCGTTCGAGGGCGGCCAGTTCCGCCACCAGCGCGTCGTACTCGCGGTCGGGAATTAACGGGGCCGCGTCCTGATAGTAGCGTTCATTGTGCCGGCGAATTTCCGCCCGTAAATCCGAGATGCGTTTTTTGATGTGGTCCGCGTCACTCATTGGGGCGCGACTATACCCGCAAAGACCGAATGACGAAACACCCAAATACCCAGGAAAATCCGCTGACCAGAGCGGGCACGGCGGGGGCGAAGGGGAAAGCAACTTATTTGAAAAGAGGGTAACCACCAAAATCACTAACGCACACGAAAGGGGTGCTCAGGTATGGCGGGCCGGCTAGCCTTGCTGACCGCCAGCGAATACAGGGAAAGGTGGCGTGGTTATGAGTGAACGTTGTGATTCACGATGTGAAAGCACAGACCTTCATTTTTATTCATAAATATTGAGCGTGTTCCTTGCGTACCTGTCGTACTCACAAACGGGGAGGGGTGAGCTCTTCCAGCGAAAATACGAAAGGAGTACAAGGATGAAGACAACAAAGCTGTTGCAATCGTTTGCTTTGGCAGGGGTGGCGGGCGCACTGACAGTAGGTTTGACCGCCTGCGGACCGGACGAACCGGCCCCGATACATTTTGAACCACAGGAGGACGCGCCAGCGGCGCCGGCGGACCCGATGGTGCCGATCGAACCGGCTGAGGTGGATCCGGTGAGACCAGCGGAACCTGTTGAGGTAGAACCCATGGCGCCGCCGGAACCCGCTCCGGCCGAACCGGCCCAGCCGTTGGCACCGCCCCAACCGGAAGTCGACGAGCAACCGACGGTGCCGGAAGATGCGCCCCCAGCGTTAAATATGCAAGGTGAATGAGGAATTGACGAGCCAGCAGAGGCGGTGCCTGAAGCAAAGATGAAGGGCCTGCCTCGGAATGGTAGTCACGAGGACAAACGCGTAACAGTAAAGAAAGGACACGCAAATGAAGGATAGGCTATTCAAAAACATAACGAGACTGTTGGCTGGAAGTGTGCTGTTGGCCGGGACATGGGTGCAGGCGCAGGAATGGGGGGCACCCGCCGAGGAACCTGCACCGCAACCCGCCCAGCCTGCGCCGCAGCCCGCGCCGCAGCCAGCGGAACAACCGGCCTTGGGTATGCAACCGGCGGATCCGGGAGCGGCCAGTCCGCAAGTGGAGTTGCAACAGTTGCAGATGCAATTGCAACAGATATCGGGACAGCTGTCTCAGATTCAGCAACAAGCGTTCGAAGTGCAGGAAATCATGGATGCGATTACCGCTTACGAACAGCAGTTGCGCGCGAAGATGGTCGCCCTTTCGCCGGATGTGGAAGACGATATCCAGCAGGCGGAAGATTTGGTGGACGAGCTGCGTGCGGTCGAAGACCCCGGAGCGTTATCGCCGGCCGATGCGGAGGAGTTCCAGGAAAAATACATGGAATTCCAGCAGATGGTTCAGCGGTTGCAACCCATTGAGCAGGAGGCGAGCATGGACCCTGAAATGCAAGCCGCCCAGCAGGAATTGGAGTCCAAGGTCATGGCGGCTATGGAGGATATTGACCCGCAATCTGCCGAGTTGATGCAGGAACGCGATCAATTAATTCAGCGTTACATGCAGTTGGAACAGCAGCAGCAACAACAACAGCAGTTGCAACCGCAGCAACCGGCACAGCCGGGCCAGGAAGAGCCGACGTTGGACTTGCAGGAGTTCTAAGCGACCGGTTGTTATTGTAACCCAATTACACGAGGGGGCACAGCGGCGAGCCGCTGTGCCCTTTCGCTTTTCGGGGGTGCTGTGTAATCGCGGCTGGCTTGAGCACCGAAGTGACCGAAGATCCCCTGTCACTAGCCGGGCCGCCATACCTGAGCACCCCTTTCGTGTGCGTTAGTGATTTTGGTGGTTACCCTCTTCTCAAATAAGTTGCTTTCCCCTTTGCCCCCGCCGTGCCCGCTCTGGTTAGCGGATTTTTTTTGTTGCTCACGGAGCCACGGAGCGCACAAAGAAAAACTCCGTGCCTTGGTGCCTCAGTGAGAGAAAATTAGCCTCTCGCAAAGGCGCGGAGATCGCCAAGGTGGATGAACATCGGGGTTTTCGAAGCCAATCTGGGAGATTAAAAGTCACCACCCTCTTTTCAGCCTCTATTCACGCACTTTTTCAACAGCGCAGCCGGCTCTATCAGGCTCTTGCAAAACCTCCCAT
>PWVE01000086.1 GCA_003562335.1 PVC group bacterium | reverse complement strand
GTGTCGAGGGGTTGGTGGAATTATCTCTCCCCTCCCCACTCGCCCCTCGACCCTTGTCACTCTCCCCTCGCCCCTCGCCCCTCGACCCTCTCACCTCTCTTCCTTCCAGCGTGTACCAAAATATCTGGCCAAGTGCTGTGGCGTCGGGGCCGAGGGCGGGTTCGGCATCGTCCGGCAGCGATCCTGCGGGCAGGCTGGCGAGGTTTTCCAAAATACGCGCGCGCGACCAATAGAATTCGATGTCTTCCTCGAAGATCAGGAAGATCATGGAAGCGCCGAACATGGAAGTACTGCGCACCTCGCGCACCCCGGGTACGCCAAGCAGGGACACCGTCAGCGGATAAGTTACTTGGTCTTCCACGTCCTGGGGCGAACGCCCCATCCATTCGGTGAACACGATCTGCTGGTTCTCGCCCAGATTCGGAATGGCATCCACCGGCACCGGATCGCGCGGCAACCATGGGATATCCCAATCGAACGGGGCCACGGCCAAGCCCCACAGAAAGATCGTGGCCAGCACCAACACCACCACGAGCTTTTGCTCGAGGAAGAAGCGGATGAGACGCCCAAGGCTGGAAGGTGTATCATTCATCGCGTAGAGATTCCGGGGTGTCGAGGGGGGAGTGTAGAGTGTCGAGTGTCGAGGGGGGAGTGTCGAGGGGGGAAGGAGCGTATTCGGGCGTGTCTTCCTTCAATTGACTTTTCCCTCTGGAAAGCGAATTGCGCAAGGTGTTGATGGTGGACGTTAGTATCGAGATGATCTCGTCCACTAAGGAAACACGCTCTTGAACAATGTCCGCGTTCAACCAGTGATGCAGTCGTCTATATCGTCCACGTGTTTCACGGGCGGACGCCCTGGCGAAGTCCAGAAAACGTACATACTCGGCTCTGCTCAGACGACCATAACCTTCTTCGATGTTCGCACAAATAGAGTCCGCGCTACCTACTTGCTGCGAAATTAATTTGTAGCAGCGACCATCGCCTGACAAACGACTCATATCAACGACCACGAGATCAAATAATTCCATGGACTTCTGATAAGCCCCAAAACGCTCCAAGCCTGCCTGGCTCATGATCCACCCTCCCCCCTACCCTCTCCACTCGACACTCGCCGCCTGACATCCCCGCAGCGGTACATGGTCTCACCGAAATATGGGTTTCTGACTTCTTCGCCCTCCTGAAGCCAATCGGCCCCTTCGAAGTCGAAGGCCATGGGGCAGTGCATAACGAACAAATTGTCGGCCTCTGGAAGAAGCGGGGCCAGGCTGATCGCATCATTCGAAAGCGGAAGAAAAGCTTCTCGCATCAACTCCAGATCCGCGCTCGACGCAAGGTCTTTAGCTCCCGCAACGGCGTTTCGTAATGCGTCCATTACTTGCGGGGCCGTGTCGTCATCTTCAGGGATATCACGTTCCCCTAACCGGGTCGCGACGACAACGCTTTCCTCTGCATCATCACCGCTCAAAGCGGTCTGCAAGTCAAGGTAGTCACTGATCACTTCTTCTATAACGGACACAACTGTATCCGAAACCGCTGCTTCCTCGAACACCGACCACCGATCACCGGTCACCTCCTCTTCCTCTACTGCTTCCCCTTCCGGTGCCATCATGCTGGGGCGGCCGCGGATCTGCAGTTCGCTGTCGATCTTGAATTGGCCGTGCACCACGACCAGATCCCCCTCCTCAAGGCCCTCCCGGATGACGTAGTGATCGCCGGCGCGCGGACCGAGCACGACCTGGCGCGGCTCGAATGCGGGCTGGTCGGCGTCGGGAACCTTGACGTATACCAAGGCGCGCCGACCGGTGATCAAGGGCGCGGACGCCGGGATCACCATCGGCTCCTCGTCATGCGCTTCGTGTTCTCCATCGTGGTCATGATCGCTATGCTCATCCCCCCCGTGCGGGGCCAGCGCCATGGCAGACGCATACAGCGTGCCGCGTACGAACAGGCCGGGTTTCAGGCGACCGTCCGGGTTCGGCACTTCGGCTCGAAAGCGTACCGTCCGTGTACGGGGGTTGAGAGCCGGGTCCACATAGACCACTTCGCCTTCGAATGTTTCCCCGGGATAGGCCTGGGCCGTGAAGTGGACCGGACGGCCCATGGACACAAAGGCTAAATCGGTTTCATACGCTTCCAGTTGAACCCAAACCGTGGACAGATCCGCGAGTTGCACAATCCTTCCGCCTTCACCCAGCCATTGGCCCTCGCGTTCCCCCACCCTTTTCACAACCCCATCAACAGGGCTGTACACCCGGTAGGTGCGCGGTACCTCGCCGGTCTCCAAGACCTCTTCGATCTGCTTCGGGCTCACGCCCATGCGCACAAGGCGCGCCCGGGCGGCCTCCAGCGTTTCGCCGCCACGCGGTTGCGCCACCAGCAGTTCACGCATCGCCGCCACTACGTCCGGGCTGTAGATCTCGGCCAGCAGGTCACCTGCCTCCACTCGTTGCAGGGTGAAGTTGGCGTGCAAACGCTCGATGTAGCCCGGCGAACGCGCGACCACATCCACCAACCGCGACTCGTCGTAGTCAATCCGGCCGAACGATCGCAGCTCCACCTCCACCGGTCGCCGTTCCGCCGGCCAGGTCTGAATTTCCATCAGCGCCGCGGCGCGGGGACTCACGCGCAATCGGACGACGTCATCATCATCGAGGAACTCATCGTCGTCGTCCTCCACGGGGATTAGATCCATCCCGCAGATCGGGCAGCTGCCCGGCTCCGGCTGGCGCACCTGCGGGTGCATGGAGCAGGTCCAGACTTCCGCGCGGGCGGAAGCGTCTTCATGCTCGTCGTGGTCGTGATCGGGTGTGTCGTGGCGCACCGTCAGGCGGCCGACAAAGAAGGCCGCGATAATCAACAGTAGGGTCCCGATCAGTGGCCAGGTGCGTTTTTTCTTCGATGTGTGTTCAGCGTTCATCAGGGCGTATCCTTGTTGTCGATCATGTCCGGCGAGATCAGGCCGGTTTCGATTTCACGTTCAGTCCAGGGTTGGGTTATCTCCTCCAGCTTGGCCACATCGGTCGCATAGCTTGCGCGGGCGCGTTCATAAGCCAGTTTCGCGTCCTGCCTCGCTTGCTGGGCGTTGATTAACTCCAACAGGGTCACGTTACCCGATTCGTAGGCCGCCCGGGTAGTTTGCAAAAATTCCTGGCTGCGTGGCAGGATGACATCAGCAAGCAGACGGATGGTCCGGCGTCCGGCATCGGCGGCGGTGTAGTACTCCTGAATTGCGAGTAGTGTTTTGTCCGTCTGATCCTCATACAGGGCCTGTTCGCGGTCGCGTTCGGCCTCCGCTTCACGGATACCGGCCCGGTATTTGCCGCGCCACAACCAAGGCACATTGATAGCCACCCCGGTATCGTACTCCTGAAAACCGCTCTGTCCGTTATGCTGGCGTGCCATGACACGGAACTCAACATTTGGTGCGTACTCGAGTCGGGCAGACCGTACCGCCGCCTCGCGCGCCGTTACGCTGTGTTCGATCGTCCTGAGCCGGGTGTAATAACGAAGCGCATCCGCCTGCAACTCGCCCGGGGTGCCTGTCAGAGCCGGTTTTGCGGTCGGCTCGGCCACCTTACGGGGGGCATCCACCGGTGCGCTCAGCAACCGGTTGATGCGGGCCTGGGCCACTGCGTGTTCCTGTTCGAGCGTGAGCAAATCCGACTCCAACCGGTCCCGCCCGACCTGGGCGCGCAGGAGATCAGCTTGTAGGCCCCGCCCTGCTTCGTAACGCGCGCGCGCAATCTTTTCGAACTGCGTCAGCAGCTCCAGATTCTCCTCGCTAATTTCCACCGCGCGCTGTGCCGCCCACAACTGCCAGTACGCCGCGATCACGCGCGCGCGGACTGCGCGCATGGTTTCCAGATAACGAAAGCCCGTCGCTTCTGCCAGTCCGTCCGCCGTAGCGATGCGCGCGCGGCGTTTGCCGAACCACGGTAACTGCTGCGCCACCATGACCTCGGTGGTATCGACATCGTCAAAGCGGGTTTGGCCCATGCGCATGAATTCCACGCCGACCATCGGATCCATGAAGGAGCGCGCCTGCGGCGCACGCTGCTGCGCGGCCTCCCAAGCCCGGCGCGCAGCCACAACCTCCTGATTCTGGTTGAGGGCGATGTCCACCCATTGATCGAGTGTGTCATCGGCCGAGACCAGCCACGGACTCAGTGTGAGCAGGGCAATGGCCAGGAAAAGTTGAGGGATCTCCGACTGATCGAGAAGGTCAGCAATGCCTCGACTACGCTCGGCATGACCGTTTCCTTTTCTATATCCGCGTATTCCCCCAAGCATGAACTTATGAATCATCACAGTCCCCCCTCACCACATCAAATGATCGATACCGTAAATCAGCGACCCGCCCAAATACCCGGTTATACCATAGCGCAGTGCAATCACCTCAATGGCCCGGGCAGCACGCTGCCGCTGAGGGGTTATTCCCGGAGGTTGACTTTGCCGCCGCCTTCTCGGCAGCTGCTTCATCAATTTTCTTTAACATGCGCTCCGCGTTCTCCTCGAATGCGGAACGGCAACCCGCGCAGCAGAGCCGGACCAGCCGGTCGCCGTGCACGATATCCATCGGCCCGCCCATGGCATCCAGCGCTTGGCCGGAAACCACGCACGTGTCTAGCGGATAGGACGCCTTTTGGTGTTCGACCACCAGTTCATCGTACTTCTCCAGATACTTTTCAGGCTCCCTTTCCAGCCGGTTCACGCACCCTGCGCAGCACAAGTACACCTTGCGGCCTTCAATTTCATGCGCATACGGTTCCCCCATGGAGCCCAAGTCCTGCCCGGATACCACGCAGCTAGCCACTGGATACTGGGCTTCCGGTGCCTCCTCTTTGTCGGCATGATCCGCATGTTGGGCGGCGAAAGTGACACCGGTGAGGGCCGTACAGACGGCCACGGCACTTAAGATTTTCCAATAGTTTTTCATGTTCTTTCCCTCCTGTGGTTACTTGTTTATGGCCTGGCTGCCTGCATTCCTCCGTGATGGAGGTTATGCGGACAGGGCGCGCTAAAACAGTCGCGCACGATTTGTTGGTAAACTTCTTGTTTCCCGGCGGGTAATGTGGTGTGGACTTGCCGGATATGTTCCAGCATAGCCGCGTCGGTCCGCCGCTGCTGGTCTGCCATCTGCTGCAACAGGCGTTGTTCGACGTCCGGTTGCCAGTCGGCGGTCCATAATAGCGCGGCCAGTTCTGCGCGGGCTTGGCAGTGCACGTCGCAATAGGCGCTCAAACGTTCATTGAACCCGTGAGCCAACTCCTCCAAGGCGCGGACCGTGTCGGCCGACAGGGACAATTCCCGTTCCAGCCAGGCGGCGTCCTGTAAATGGCCGGTTTCGTGGTGTCGGTGTTGGTGACCGGCCACCCGATAGCCCCAACCAAAAGAGATGGCGGCGATGGCGATACCGACCATCAAGATGACCAAGCTATTCTTCATTTAACGTCCTTCCCGTAGCTGATCGGCGTACTGGCCCGACAGCGAAGCAGTGCGCAACACGTGCCAATCGGTTGAATCCGCTCCTGCCGGCGTCCGCCACCCGGCCACTGCCAGTCCCAGCGCGGCCCCCAACAGCAACATACACGCCAGCGCGTAGGCGGGTTGCCACGCCTGCCAGTCCTGCCAGACGTTCCATGCTCGCCGCCACCACACAACCGGTGCTTCCGTTGCACGAATCCGCCGCCAAACGTGCTGTTCAAAGCCCGGCGACGGCTCGATATCTGGCCACTGGGCTAGTGCATGATCGACCGTCTGGCGGCCCGCACTATATGATTGTTTGTCTGTATGCATCTCGTTTCCGCTCGTGGCACTCTGATGTGTTTCATTAGGTGATACGTCCGAAAACCGCCTACCCCGCAAAAAAAACGATGGTGGGATAAACTTTTGATTTAATTCTGAACAGAGGCGATCTTTCTCCCGGCGTCGCAGAGCTCCGCCCTCCACCAAGTCGTTTGGCGAACAGAATCGATCTGTGACCATAATGAGGGTGGCTGCGCCATGATTGATGACATGCCACTACTTCTCGTCCGCATGGGTTGACCATTTCGGCAATGGTAAT
>PWVE01000021.1 GCA_003562335.1 PVC group bacterium | reverse complement strand
GCGACGGGGACCATCGTATTTATCATTCGCATATTCTCGCTGGGCGTGTCGCCGCAGGAAAGCTTCGCGTCGTGTTCCAGCACACGGAAAGGAACGCGCGCGGAACTGCGCACCGCTTCATCTCGATTGGACCATTGCAACGTAGGCATAAACAGCGTCGACCCCTTAACCCATCACCCCGCGACTTCCGCGAAGCCGCAACCCGGATAAACCATGCCACCGGCGGCGCAATGGGTAAATCTCAAAATGATCAACCGGCACCTCTCACTTGCTCGCCGATTCATTGAAGGCATCATATTCAAGCTTTTCGATTTCGGCATAGGTCATGCCATCCCGCCCACAATCCTCGAGCCAGGAATGGTCCAGCAGCAAAAGGCCAAGCGTATCGCCCAATTCAAAGGCAATCCCTCGGGCGTCCTTTCCGGCCAAGGATTCGGCATAGCGAGCTTGCGCCGCGTTCATCGGGAAGTCGTTTTTGCGCAGATGTTGAGCCAGCCATGCACAGTATCGGTAATAGGCATCCCCTTCCAGGGGACACCGCGCCCAGTCGGGCATCTCGTGGTAGCGCGAGTCTCTTGGAATATGTGGTAATCCGCTCATGTTAATGCGCTACGGGTTGAGTGATTATTGTGCGTTCTTTTCAATCCAAGCCCGCCCCTTCCCGGTCAGCCGGTATTTCTGCGTCGGGCTGTTGGGCGAGTCCGGCTGGGTCATTTCAACCAACTCGCTCGCCAATGCCGGGTGCAGATAGTCGTACAAAAAGGTCGGGCGGTGGCTAAGATTCAACGCCAACATAGCTTCCTTACTGCCAATTGCTTTACTTTCCAGAATCAAAAGGAGTCGCATTACTTGTTCGGTTACTTGTTCGGTTCCCTTGGCCTGAACGCTATGCCGCTCCGCCAAATAGACCGTAAACCGCAGGCGCATGCCGACTTCTTCGATTTTGGGATCCGGCAAGCCCAGTTCTTCGGCCTCGGCGAAGATACGGCGCACTCCGGTGCCCCACTGCTCGATCAGGTTCAGTTCCTTGAAGACGCGGGCAATGACCGGGTTGCGAATACGGGAGGTGCCCTGTTTCATCTCCTCGACCGTTAGGCCGGGCAGGAGAATACCCATGCTTTCAACCTCGATACGGTCATCCAGGAATACCACCCGGATGGGCGCGCCGCGCTGTGAATAGTCGCTGTGCACAAGGGCGTTGATGAGCACTTCCCGCAAAATACCCAACGGGATACTCCAGACATCCTTGCGGCGGACCTCGGAAAGATCGGCCCCACGGAATGCGTGTTTCTTGAGGAACAGCATGACTTCGTCCACGGCCTTGGGCAGTGGAACATCAATAACGATATGGTCGAAGATATCGAGCTTCTCGGTGCCAAGGAACCGGCCGCACTGAATCCAGGCGTCAGAAAAGTGGTGGAGGCGCTCCTTGCCAAAAAGCAGGATGCCGCCCTTGGTCGGCACCAGCCGGTCCTGATGACGGGTCAGCAACTTTAAGGTCACCAAACTCTGCTCATCCAGCGTCCGGGTCCCGCCGAATACCGCCTGTGCCGCGTTCATGTCCAAGTCGGCCACGGACAATTCCGGCATCGGCATTTCATCAAAGGGAAGCCCTTCCGCCGTTCGACGCAGTTCGGCGATCAATTCGCGATCCGCCTGGCGGTTGGTAGACCCCAGCCGGACATAGCCCAGTATCCTATTTTGCCGCCTCAGTTCATGAATCCACCGCACGACATCAACAAAATACTTTCCTTCCCGCTCAGGGGCGGCAATTCCGGACACCAAGACGGCGTCATTCCCCCCACAAATGACCCGCGATGCGGTTCATATCCTCCGGCAACGGAGCCTGCCACGTAAGTCTTACCCCGGAAACCGGGTGGTCAAACGCTAGCTGTGCGGCGTGTAACATTTGGCGGGGCACCGCCGTACCGTCGCGCAGGGTACGGTACCGGCCATAGGTGGTGTCCCCCAGCACAGGATGGCCAATGTGCGCCATATGCACCCGTATTTGATGCGTGCGACCGGTTTCAATCCAGATGTCCACCAGCGACGCCTCGGCCCAGGTTTCGCGCAATGTGTAGCGGGATCGGGCCGACCGGCCACCCGCCACCAAGGCTCGCATACGCTGCCGATTATGCGGATCGCGCGCAATCGCCGCATCAATATACCCCTCAGCGGGTGTCGGTTGCCCGCGCACAAACGCTGTATACTGTTTTTTTACCCGCCGCTCCTTGAACTGGCGGGCCAAGCCGTCAAGCGCCTGCTCGGTCTTGGCCACCACCAGTAGACCACTCGTATCCTTGTCCAATCGATGCACAATGCCGGGTCGCTGTTCGCCCCCGATGCCCGGGAGCTCCGGACAATGATAAAGCAGCGCGTTTACCAGCGTTCCGTGCGCATGGCCGGCGGCTGGATGCACCACTAAACCCGGGGGCTTGTTCACCACCAACAGGGCCTCGTCTTCGTATAGGATATCCAACGGGATCGGTTCAGGCTCCAAGTCAGTCGGTTTTACGGGCGGCGGTCGAACTTCAACCCGGGTCCCGGCAACTAGCAAATGGCCCGGTTTGACGATTTGGCCATCCACCGTCACGTGCCCGGACCGAATCCATGACTGTATGCGGGATCGGGAGGTCGTATGCAGAACCGAGGCTAACCAACCATCCAACCGCGTCCCCTGCCCTGCTGTCGGCACCGTATGGACGGACTTGGCCGTACTATCGGTCACGATATCCTTTAACTGCGACCCAGCTTTTGTTGGATCGCCGTGACGGATTTCCGCATGTCGGCGTCTTGCGAGACTTTATTCCCAATGAGTCGGCAGGCGTGCAGCACCGTGGCGTGGTTCTTGCCGAACGCCTCAGCGATCGTGGGAAAGGAATGCTGCGTGAGCTCACGGCTGAGATACATCGCCACTTGGCGCGGCAGCGCAATTGATTGCGGACGGCGCTTGCTGGACATGTCCGCCAGCCGAATGTCGTAGAAATCAGCCACGGTACGCTGGATATGCTCGATGGTCAGCCGTTCCTGCTGTTCCTGGTCCAGCGTATCGCGCAGCAGGTATTCCAGTGCGTCGCGCGTTAATTCGCGCCCGGTTAAAGACGCGTAGGAGGCGGCCCGGATTAAGGCGCCTTCCAAGCGGCGGATATTCGACCGAATCCGTTCGGCGAGGAACTGGAGCACGTCGTCCGGCAACTGCAGGGCCAGATTCTCCTGCTTCTTGCGCAAAATCGCAATCCGGGTCTCCACATCCGGGGCTTCCAGTTCCGTAACCAGGCCCCATTCAAAGCGGGATACTAAACGGTGTTCCAACCCGGGTATTTCGCAAGCTGGCCGATCGCAGGTCAGAATAATCTGTTTGTGCTGGTCGAACAAGGCGTTGAACGTATGGAAAAATTCCTCCTGCATCCGTTCCTTGCCTGCCAGAAACTGAATATCATCGATCAACAACACGTCGGCTTGCCGATGTTTGCGCCGAAAAGCCACCAGGCTGCGGTTTTGGATGGCATCAATATATTCGTTCGTAAATGATTCGCAGGAAAGATAGCGCACTTCGGCTTCCGGCTTCTTTTGCAAGACATGGTTGCCGATCGCTTGCATCAAGTGCGTTTTACCCAGCCCCACCCCACCATAAATGAACAACGGGTTATAGGCCCGGGCCGGTGACTGTGCCACCGCCAGGCAGGCCGCGTGGGCGAAATTGTTGGATGAGCCGATGATAAAGGAGTCGAACGTGTAGTTCGGATTCATCGGGGTTACCGTCTTGGGCCGTTTCCGTGCCGGTTTGGCCGGTGCCGGGCGTTGCCGGCGACTGGGTTCCGGTTGCGCCGGAGGGGTATGGTTCACGTCAAATACCACCTGCAGCTCGCGTCCGCACACGGTCCCCACAGCATCTTTAATTAGCGGTAGATAGTTCTCCTCCAACCAGGATTGGTAAAAATCGTTGGCCACGTGCAGTGTGAGTTTGTCCCCCTCCAACTGCTGGGCATCGATCACCTTGATCCACCGCTCATAAACATCTTTCGAAAGCACTTCTCGCAAGCGCTTGCACGCCCCCGACCACAGCACGGAAACCTTTGATTCCACGGCCGTTCCCCCTCATATAAAGTTAACGTCTTCACGCCCCCCACTGCCTTTAGTACCGCACCATCATGTGGGTATCACCCAACCTTGGTGCTCGCCGTTTCCGCAAAAAACAGCCAGCGCGTACTTTCCAGTCGGTGTCCACCCATGTACAACTGATCCTTTGATGGGACCCTCGCTCAGGCCCCTGTTTTCAGTCGTTTATGGCGTACGTGCTAAAGTCTTCAAAAGGTTATCAATAAGTTATCCACAACCTTCGGGAGGCTTGTATATTGCCTGTACGTGGCAAAGGATAGGAAGGCACAAACCGGTTCACAAGTGAAAAAGCAACGTTTGACGGATAAAACAGAAAACCACAATATACAGGAAGCACCACACCAAAAAGCACTATATAGAGCTTTTCAAGCCAGCCAAATATTTACATTAGGTGTGCGTGAAATTAGCGCAGTTTGTTGTTACCATTCCTGCTACAGCGAGTTGCATAAATAGAGCGGTTGACGGCGATGGGAAAAAGAAAGGACCGAATGGAAAAGAAATTAACAAGCGCTATTTTGTTGGTGGAAGGCGGAGCGCTGGATGCTGATCTTCGCTACCTGACGGGTTTTACGGCTCCGGATCCCGTGGTCGCGCTGGCGGTTGGATCCCAACTCTCGTTGGTGGTGTCGTTACTGGAGTACGGGCGTGCGGTGCAGGTGGTGCAGCGAGGTCGCGTCTTAACGCCACAGATGCTGGGACTCAAAGGGCCGCCAGCAGGTGATGTGTCTGCGTGGGCTAAAGCCTTGCTGAAGCAGGCCGGAATACGACACGTCCAAGTGGCGCGCCACTTTCCGACGGCGGTCGCTGACCGTTTGCGGCGCCACCGGATTCGTGTGGATGTCGCCGCGGGCCCACTCTGCCCGCAGCGTCGCTGTAAGACTGCGGCAGAAGTACAGGCGATCACACAAGTCCAACGGGCGGCGGTCAAGGCGATGAAAGTCGCCATGAACGTCATCCGCGAGGCCGAAGTGGATGCGCGGGGCTTTTTGCGTCACAGTGGCAAACGCCTGACCGCAGAGCGGGTACGCGATTGGATTGAACATTCGCTGCTGGAATCGGATTGCGTGGCCCCGGAAACCATCGTAGCCGGAAACACGCAGGGTGCCGATCCCCACGAGCGGGGATATGGTCCACTCAAGGCGGGCTATCCCATTGTGATCGATATCTTTCCCCGGCATCGTGGGACGGGCTATTGGGGAGACATTACGCGCACCCTCATTAAAGGACGGCCCAAGCCGGAAGTGGCCCGAATGTGGCAGGCGGTAGCCGCTGCGCAACACGCCGCCTTGCAAGCGTGCAAAGCCGGGGTCTCCGTCAAGCGTGTGCACACAACCGCACAAAAGATTCTCCGGGCACACGGCTTTGAGACTACGGTCAAGAATGGTTGGGGCGAAGGGTTCATCCATAGCACGGGTCATGGGGTTGGGCTGGACATCCATGAGTCCCCTTCGTTGAACATGGCCTCCACCCGATTGCGCAGTGGAGATGTGGTGACCGTGGAGCCGGGCTTGTACTATAAAGCGTGGGGAGGCGTGCGTATTGAAGACACGGTCTTGATCACACCCGGCGGCATCAAATGGCTGGCTCGTTGCCCGTTACGAATTTAATTGCCAACGAGTGTTTGCGTTTTGGGCTAAAATCTGGTTAACAGAGAGTGGCAGGGGGAAAACCACCATGGAAACGTTGGGTCAAAAACTAAAAAACGCGCGGTTAGCCGCCAAACGGACCGCGTCGGAAGCCGCCAAGGGTACCCGCATTAAAATCCAACACATTGAAGCGTTGGAGCGGGATGATTTCAGCGCAATCCCGGCACCGGCCTATGCCAAGGGGTTCATTCGGATTTACGCGGAGTGGTTGAACCTTGATCCCGCGCCGTTGGTTCAGGAATATCTCGACCATCACGCGCCGCGCGAACGTGCATCGCTGATGCCAGACGAACACGAGACCCAAACTGACCGTCCGGGGCCAAGTATACCTTGG
>PWVE01000095.1 GCA_003562335.1 PVC group bacterium | reverse complement strand
GCAAAACCTCCCATTCATGAGGGCAGGACGGAGCCTGCCCCTCCGGAATCTGCAAAATACGCCAGTTTATTTGCCGGAGGGTCGACCTCCGTGTCGACCTTGGAGGTTTTGCAAGAGCCTCCTAGGTATTACCCGTGCATCGCAACAAGACCAACGTAATGTCGTCTAGTTGCGAAACCCCTTCGGTAAACCGCTGCAATTCCTGCAAGATACTTTGATATAAATCTGCGACGGGCTGGTGGCGATGGGCTTTTACACATTCAATCAGCCGTTCGTAGCCAAATTCCCCTTTTTGGGAGTTCTGGGCTTCTGTAATGCCATCGGTATACAGTACCAACGTATCCCCGGGGTTCAGGTTATAGGTCGCCTCTTCGATGATGGAGTCGAACGTTTCGGTGTCCAGCATACCAAGGGCGGTACCCGCCGGCTCCAACTGTTCCGCTTTACCGTCGGCCCGCACTATGAGCAGCGGCTCGTGACCGGCACGTCCACAACGAAGGGCGTGCTGCTTAATATCCAACTGCACGAGCGACAGGGTTACAAACATTTCCGGCTCTAAATCCTTTGAGATGTTACGGTTTACGCGGCGCAGCACCTCAACGGGGGCCGACTCAAACTCCAAGTAGGTATGCATCAACGCGCGCACAATACTCATGATCAGTGCGGCGGGCACGCCTTTGCCCGATACATCGCCGATTAGCAGGTAACAATAACCGTTAAGCTGAATATAATCGAAATAGTCACCCCCCACTTCCAAAGCGGGGGTGCTGCCTCCGGCGATCGCATAACCCGCCAGCTGCGGGGCAGTCCGGGGCAGCATGGATTGCTGGATTTGTCGGGCCAATGCCATCTCCTGGGCCATCCGTTCCTGGGCCGCTAAACGCGCATATAGGTTGGCGTTATCAATCGCCACGGAAGCGTGTTGCGCCAAGGTCTGGAGAATGGTCAGCGTATCATCGTCATACAAAGTGTGGTCCTGATTTTGTCCAATGCGGACGACCCCGACACTATGCTTGCCGGACAACAGCGGGATAGCCAGCTCAGCGACCTCTGTGGGCTCATTGTTGGCCGAACCGTTGGCCTTCAAGTACATGGTCCAACGTTCCCGTATGGCGAGCTGCGCCAATTCGTCCTGCTCAGGAGGGGGTAGTGCCCCACTACCCGACTCCACACGCACCGTCAACTTTCCGCTCGTGGGGTCGCACAGGTAGAGCCGATAGTCCTCCGCCATGGACATTCGATAAAACATTTCTCCCAAGGCTCCAAACAAGCGCTCCGTATCCAACTGTCGACTGATGCGTACGGTCCAGTCCTGCATGCGATGCATCACGTCCAACCGCCGGTCCAGGGAAAACACCATCTCATTAAAAGTGGCGGTCAGTTCCCCCACCTCGTCGTCCGTGGTCACCGGGACTTGTTGCTGTAAATTCCCGCGGTGCACCGCCTTGGCGGCTTGGATCAAGGCACGGATGGGCTGTAGCGTTTGCCGCGAAAAGAACAAGGATAGCAAGATTGTCCCTGCCAACACCACGACCAGTATCTGCACGGCCGTCGCCCACAAGTTGGCCATTTGTTGGTCCAGCGTAGTGGGCACGTATACCGCCAGAAAGCCCAGTTCAAAATCCCGCACGTCTACGGGTCCCGATATGCGCAATAATGGTGCGTTCGCCACATGCTCCAAGGTTGTCGTACGGGGAACATCCTCGGGCGGGATGGGCCCGGCCGGCGGGCGAGTCGTATCTTCACGATAATCATAACGTACCCGGCCCAATTCATCGTAAATGGTGACCTGAACCGGGCGGTGTTGCAGGTAGTGTTCGATATCCGGATCGAGCTGCATGAATTTCTGTTGCAACTCAAAATCGATATGGCGCCGGATGTACACGGAATACCAGTGATGATGGGCGGTCAAGTAGTGGGCCAGAGCGGAATAAACCATATAGGCGGCATCAATTTCGAGCGCGTGGATTTCGCGGCGATACCGGTAGGCGTGGGTGCCGGTAATAGCGAGACCCGTCAGCACCGTCATCAGGATAACGTGCACCGTTATTTTTTTAAAAAAACCTAGCTTGAGCGGTACCCGCGCCCACTGTATAACCTGCTTAACGATGTTTAATCCTGACCACATTACCTGCTGCTTGCCCTCCGTTACCTGCACACGAGCGGGAGTGTACGTCACCCCCCATAGGCATGCAAGGGGAATAGCCCGTTTACGCCATGGCCGCTAAGCTGCACATTGGAAATCTCCCTGTCGCCCCACCCCCGCGCGTGGTGGGCGTGATCTCTGCTTTGTCCTCCGTGTCCGGCCTGCTGGAATCCGCCCGCCGTCCCTGCGATCTGGTAGAGTTGCGACTGGACCAGATGGCAACGGAACCGGAGGCCTGGCGGACTTCCATTCACCGCCTGCAAGGCGCGGGGTATCCTGTGCTGGCCACCCTCCGGCTTGCGGCCGAAGGCGGCAACTGGACGGCACCGGATGCCGACCGCTGGCCACTAATTGAACAAATGCTGGCGGTGGCGTCGGCCGTCGACGTGGAATTGCGCAGCCCCCTACTGGTTCCGACGGTTAAGCACGCTGCACAAGCCGGGAAAGTGGTGGTGGCCTCCTACCATGATTTTGCACAAACTCCGACCGACGCCGAACTGCTGGCGGTTCTCAAGCAGGGTGCCACGCATGGACCGCAGGTGATCATCAAGTTGGCGGTGCAAATCAACCACGACGCCGACCGGATACGCTTGCAGGCTTTATTGACCGATCCGCCCGTCACGAACCCTCTCTGTATCATTGGCATGGGGCCCATCGGTGCCGGGACCCGCTTGACGTTTCCGGGTTTAGGCTCGTGTCTTGCCTATGGACACATTGACGGAGCCACCGCCCCCGGTCAATGGTCGTGCCACGAACTACAACAACGGTTATCGTCAACGCCGGACCCAAAAGACCAGAAGGATTATACTCATGCCGATTCATAACGCGGATATTGCCCGCCGGTTCGAGGAAATGGCTGATTTGCTCGAAATCAAAGGCGACAACCCCTTTCGCATCCGTGCCTACCGCAACGCGGCCCAGGTGATTGAGGATTCGTCCCACGAACTGGCCACACTGATCGCAGCCGGCGAGGACACCAGCCAACTATCCGGTATTGGCAAGGATTTAGCAGCCAAGATTCAGGAAATCGTCGAAACCGATACCTGCGCGGCCCTTGAAAAACTACGTAAATCCCTGCCCGAACATATCACTGACCTGCTCACCATCCAAGGGTTAGGCCCCAAGCGGGTGCGTACCCTCTACCAAGAGCTGGGCATTGGGGATCTGCAGGCCTTGCAGCAAGCGGCCGAAGCCGGGCGTATCCGTGAATTACCGGGTCTCGGTAGAAAAACGGAGCAACACATTATTGAGGCCATTAAGGCCCAAACCGATACGTCGCGCCGTTTTCTGCGCGCCGCTATGCAACCGTATGTGGATTCCCTGACCGCATATCTTCGTAAACAAACAGGGGTCACGCGTATCACGGTGGCCGGTAGCTACCGGCGCGGCCGGGAGACGATTGGAGATCTCGACCTGCTGGTACTAACCGACCAACCGCCGCAACTTATGCAGGCCTTTGTAACGTACGATGAGGTACGCGATGTACTAGCCCACGGAGAGACGAAGTCCAGTGTCATTTTGAAAATGGGAATCCAAGTGGATGTGCGGGTCGTGCCCACCGCCAGTTACGGGGCCGCGCTTCACTACTTCACCGGTAGCAAAGCACACAATATCGCCATGCGCAAACGCGCTCAGCAACGAAAATGGAAACTGAATGAATACGGCTTGTTGGATGGCGAGCGCGTGATAGCCGGCACCACAGAAGAAGAGGTGTTCGAAGCCTTGGACCTCCCTTTCATCCCGCCGGAACTACGCGAGAATCGCGGCGAGCTGGAAGCCGCTGAACAGCGGCAACTGCCCAACTTGATTACGCTGGACGATATTCGCGGTAATCTGCACGCCCACACGCGCGCTTCAGATGGACGCCACACCCTTGCCGAAATGGCCCAAGCGGCGATGGAGGCCGGACATGACTATTTGGCCATCACCGATCACTCCAAGCGACTAACGGTCGCGCACGGGCTGGATGAGGATCGGCTATTGGCACAGATAGAGGAAATCGACGAGTGGAATGAGCAGTCGGATACTTTCACGATACTAAAAGGCATTGAAGTGGACATTTTGGAGGACGGCACCCTTGACTTGGATGACGCCGTACTGAAGTTGCTCGATATGGTAATCGTTTCCGTCCACCACAAATTCAATTTGCCGGCGGAAAAACAAACCGAGCGCATCATGCGGGCTATGGACAAACCGTACACCACCTTTGTGGCGCATCCTACCGGGAGGCTGTTGTTGCAGCGGCCACCCTATGCCGTAGATGTGGCGCGGTTAATAGCGCACGCCCGGCAACGCGGTTGTTTCCTGGAGATCAATGGCAACCCGCAACGCCTCGACTTGAATGATATACATTGCCAAGCCGCCAAGGCCGCAGGCGTACCGCTGGTTATCAATACGGACGCCCACCACGCGGACGATATCCACCGTTTCGAGGCAGGGATTACGCAAGCCCGCCGCGGCTGGTTGACGGCGACGGACGTCATCAACACGCTGCCTTTGGCCAAGCTGCGCCGTCGACTGGAGCAGGCGCGCAAAGGCTAAGCCTCCCCTTCCGCCTGATAGCCAGCCGCGCGCACGGCCTCTAATAGTGCCGCCTTATCGAGTTTGTCGCCCGTAACCCAAGCCTGTTTGGCATCGAACTGCACCTCGGCCCGAACCACTTCCGGGATCGCTTGCAAAGCAGCCTGTACCTTGCGGGCACAACCGTTACACGTCATACCCTGAACCCGCAACGACATCCGATTGGTCGCCGCATGATTACGCATCTGCCAGCGCGCCCATTTCATTCGAATATCGCGATAGGCAAATCGCAAAAACAAGAGGGCCATGCACACGGCGGCTACTGCGGCCCAACCATGAGCATGGTCGTGATGTGCATGGTCATGGATGCGCATCGCATCCATATCCACCAAAAAATCAAAGAGGTATCCGAACAGCAAGCTGCTGGCCACAATGACGCCGAGATAAATGGCGATCACCTTGCCCCCAAAGACGCGGAAAATGGCTCCTACGGTCGCCACGTTGGTCGCAGGACCGGCAACCAGATAGACCAGCGCCGCCCCCGCCGGCAAGCCGGCGTGCACCAAGCCCGCCGCAATGGGCACCGATGCCGTGGAACACGCGTACATCGGCAATGAAATCACCAAGGCTAGTAACAACCCGGTGAAGCCGGATGCCAGCGGCAAATCGGCGAAGAAATTGGCGGGGACAAACGTCGTCAGCGCGGCTGACACGACCACCCCCAAGACCACCCAACCCCAGATCATGTACAATAAGTCTTCAATCCCATACATCCAAACCCCGCGCACCTTAGCGCCCAAAGAGGGGTAACGAGCGCCGTTACTTGAAGGCTCCTGCTCTTGGGCCACGGGCGCGGATATGGTCTCGGCCGGTCCGCCGAAGCGTTGCGCGAGTGTTCCGGCAAACAAACCGGTCAGAAACGAGCTGAGCAATTTAAAGAGCGCGAACGGGGCACCCATAAAAGAGTAGCTCACAAAAGTAGAATCCACCGCTGTTTGCGGTGTCGCCACCAGAAAGCTCACGCTGGCCCCACGGCTGGCCCCCTCTTTGCGCAATCCAAGCGCGGCCGGTATCACGCCGCAGCTGCACAGCGGCATGGGCACCCCGGCTAAGGCCGCCTTGAATATGCCACCAAATCCTGGACGGCCCAGTTGGCGTCGAATAGCGCCCTCTGGAATCAGGACATGCAGCAAGCCCGCTACCAGACACCCCAGCAGTAGCCAAGGAGCCAATTCTAGTGAAACAGCCCATAATTGCTCAATATATGTTGCCAACCAAGTCATACCATAAACCTCCATCATCTTATTGTAATGGATCCAAGCCCATACATCACATGCCACTAGTCTGCTACTTTCCTAACGCCATGCAACCGTGGAAACGGATACCCATACTTTATCCCCTGAGGCTCTTGCAAAACCTCCGAGGTCGACACGGAGGTCGACCCTTTGGCAAATAAACTGGCGTATTTTGTAGATTCCGGAGGGGCAGGCTCCGTCCTGCCCTCATGAATGGGAGGTTTTG
>PWVE01000016.1 GCA_003562335.1 PVC group bacterium | reverse complement strand
TTCACTGGTGCCGGTTCCATCGAATGACGATAATGGCGAAAATGGAGGGGAAGCGCGTACCGTACGCAACGAACGCGTAGGCACGGGGAACGGCGTCAATACCGTTTTCCAGGGCACCTTGGGCAACCGGCGGATAGTGCCGGGGTCCGTCACGATATCCGCCGCTGGTTTTACCCTGACCGATGACGGCGAGCGCACGCTTTCGGGCGGGGGTAAGACCGGGACCATTGATTATGCCACGGGGGCTTGGAGCATTACGTTGACCCCGGCAGCGCCGGACGCCGGCAGTCCCATTCTCGCCAGTTACGATCACATCGTCGCCGCCGCCGCGCCCAGGGCGGGGGACCGGTCGGGCACGACACGTTATCCCATTTTTACGTTCACCGTGCACCAAGAAGGCGAGACCTTGCGGATCACCGATAATAATGGAGCCCTCTATAGAGGTAATATGGGCAGTGTGCGTAGCACCGGTGGCGGGGAATCGGCCGGAAGCTTGGTCGAGGGTGAGACCGTGGTGGCCCAGTTCTCCGTGAGTGGAACCAGTTCGGCTGGCGTGGAAGTGCGGATAACAGGTACATTCCAAGGTGTCGTCGGTGGGGTTTCGGCCGCCGGCGATTCCGCAAGCTTAGGCAACCGACAAATGTTTGGCACTTGGATTGAGCCAAGCGGACGTACAGGCGATATCAATGCCCAGGCGTCACCGCTCCGGATTAACACGGATACGGGTGGAAACTAAAAGCGGCAATCTCGGAAGTAGACCGGGGCGGCGGTCAACATGAACGGTGCCGTAAAGGGTTGATCGTGATCGGTTGCGTCGGTGACGTGACTGCTGGTGAATGGCGGCTCAAAGGGGGTTGGCTCCGGATGGGCATGGGCTACCACAATTTTTTCCCCATCGGACCGCTGGAACGCATAGGCGACAACACAGCCGGGAGTGCGTAATTTTTCAATGAAGTGCGCTGTACCGCATAATTGCAGGAACAACTGTAACTGTTTGTAGGCCGGGCGCGGTCGCCAGGCATTCTCCGGAAGGTCATCAACCAGTCCGAAGCCGTGGGCGGCCAATCGCCACCAATACACGCGATCTGCCAAGCCCGACGCAATCGTGATGAGCAGATAGCGCAGCATGTAGTGGGCATAGGTGTCCTCCGCGACACCTGCATCATGACGCTGTTGTTCCGAAGTCACGTACGGAGCGCCGATGGGGGAATACTCACCGGCTCCGGCTACGGGCCAATTTACCTCGGAAATGATGAGGCGGGGTGCACAGGCCTTGGCTTGCGCGGCAATCGCACGCGCTAAGATACACTTTTCAAGGGTGGCAAAACCTGCTTGCGTGTTTTCAGGCGCACCGCGGCGATCTACATAGAGATGCAGCGACAAGGCATCGAACAGGCCGGGAAACACCGCACAGCGCTGCAGGAAGGCGGTGAGGTAATGAAATTCAAAGTCGATAATAGCGGGGCCCAGCAGGCGAGCCGAAAAGCGGTCTTTGATAGCCGCCAGTGGGGATAGTAGCTGGATGTATTCGTCAATATTCCACAGACCCCATTTCACCCGGTTGACCGCGTGACCCACTTCAACCCATTCGACCATATTTCCTATCTCGGCCATCACCCCCTGCACAAATGAGGTCCAGCGCTCCGGTTGCTGTACAGCGCGTCGATCCTGCACCAAGGCAATGGATACGGCGTGACCCTGCTTTACCAGGGCCTTGATGCAGTCGTTGGTAAAGGACCATTCCTGTTCGCCCTGATGGTGGTAATAGCGGACCATGACCGGGATTTTGCCAAGGCCTTGAAGATGATGCTGTTCCTGCGGCCATCGTTCAGGGGTAGGCGACAAGGCCACGCCAATGCGCCCGGTAAAATCGACGGGTGCAGAATAGGTGGTGGCGCGCAACTGACGATAGTGATGAATCGTCGGCAGCAGGGTACGACTAACCGCACCTGCAACGTACCCAATATTACGGAACGAATAATAGCGGTGCCGCTCCCGCGACCGCCATATAACCAGCGCTTGCGCTGATTTTTCATCCCATATCCAAATATCGCGGGGGGCGGGATAGGTGGCCTGTGGGTCAGTAGCCTGCTTGTCGCGCCGGTGTCGGATTGGATGGCGCCAGGCGCGGGTGGCGGTGTGCCACGCGTAGCGGCGGCGATAATGCTGTTCCCAGCGATCAAAACAGGCCAGTACCGGTTCGTTGCCAAAATACATGCTTTTGAATACACGCAAGAAATCAGTCGGCAACGCCAGTCGCGAACAATCGAAAGCCCGTTGGCGTAGTGTTATGGCGGGCCGTATTCGTCCCCGGTTGAGGTCAATGAATTGCACGTCTTGCCAGCCCGCAGCGGTGCGGCGTAGCAAAATATTTTGATTACCCATATCCCGGTGTTGAAACCCGCTGTCATGCATGCGCCGGACTTCACGTGCCACCATCTGCAGCAAGTCCATCAGCAACGTGCCGTCGGGATGGTGGCGATAAATATGGACCAGCGCGTCGTGTAAGTTGGTGGGGTCCGGAACCGCTTGCGTAAAGTAGTAACTGTGCCGCAACCGAGAGCCCTGCCATTGTTCAACATAGCCTGCCGGGAATGGGGTCCCCACTTCGTGGCGTTGTAAATGGCGTGCGGCATGAAATGCCCGCTGCGCTTTACTGCCGCGAGAGCGGTCAATGCGGTCCTTCCATCCGGGTTGGTCGGCGAACTGCTTGACCACCAAGGGGACCTGCGGGCCGCCGGTGGGCTCTACTCGCTGAATAATATGTTGCCGCGCGCCTGCAGTTGGCTGTTGTTCCATCATGTGCAGCCAGGCCTGCAACCACTCAAAAAAATGAGGGTGATCGTATGCCGGATGCCAAGCTCCGCGATAGGTGTGCCAGCGGTACGCAATCGCCTGTGCATCCGTGGAGCATGCCGCGCAAGTGGTGGCCAAAACGTTCATTCCGCAGAGGGGGCTGGCGGCGAATCGTCTCCGGCGGACCTTGGCTTAATTCGTTCCAGTTCCCACAGTTTGGCATATTTGGTTGTGGCTTCAAACATACTCATACGGGCGGAAAGATAACCTGCCCAACCGTCGAGAAAGCCTAGACGCAGGAAAAAGCTTCTAAAAAAACGCCAGGGGGGGCGTAACCATAAATCCAGAAAGCGGAATCGAACACCATCCTTGAATTTTGCTTCAGCCGATATGGATGAGAAGTTGTTGATGTTATCAATATGATCGCGAATATCGTTGTGGGAGTAGTGCAGCAGCGGGTTCCTAAGATTCTTTACCGACCCGTATACTTCGACCCGGTCATGCGGTTCCACCCCAATGCTGCGACCACGATCTTTTAGGAATAGCCGGAGGGTGCGATCGGGATACCACTCTCCATGCCGAATCCATTTCCCCATATACTGGGCCATGCGCGGAAAGCGGAATCCCGCATAGGGCAGGGTGTTGCCCGCTAGTTCCTTCTCGATTTCGGCCCGAAGCGCGGGGGTGACCTCCTCATCGGCGTCAAGGAAGAGAACCCATTCATGCGAAGCCAGTTGCCGAATCCGATTGCGCTGGGCAATAAATCCTTCCCAGGTATGCTGATGAATGCGGTCCGTGAATTGGCGCGCCAGTTCAATGGTACGATCGGTGCTGAAACTGTCCAACACCACAATTTCGTCACACCACGCCACACTCTGCAAAGAGCGCTCGATGTTGCGCTCTTCATTGAACGTCATCAGACAAGCTGAAATTTTTGTGTCCATGGATATCCGGGAGTTTCGAAGTTGAATCGTGATTCTATTTGTAACTGGAGGTCAGCAGTGTAACCGTGCGTCCGTCCACTTCGAGCCCGTTGTCTTTTTCCGGCAAGGGTGGTGCGGTTTCCTGGGTGTGTAAGGCGAGTTGCCACGGGCCGCCCGGTGGCGGTGGCAGTTGGAAGGTTACGGGTTCGGGCAGGGCATTGAACAGTAACAACACATGGTCCTTGTCCTCATCCGCCCCGGTATGGTCTTTACGGCCATCAAGCAGGCAGCCCACTGTGGCGTCGTGGTCCCAGTTAGGCATTTTGCCATCAACGCCAAACCAGCAAATATCGCCATCACCGCTTTCCGGGTGACAGCCCTTCAGGAAATCACGTCGGCGCAAGGATGGATGGGCCCGGCGAAAAGCGATGGCTTGGCGGGTGAAATCAATTAAGTCCGCGTGCGTGTCCGCCAGCCGCCAATCCACCCATGCGCATTCGTTGTCCTGGCAATAGGCATTGTTGTTGCCCTGCTGTGTCCGGAAAAACTCATCGCCGGCCAGCAACATGGGCACGCCTTGCGAACACATCAGGGTGGCGATGAAATTCTTCACCTGCCGCTTGCGCACACGCACAATATCCTCGTCGTCGGTCGGTCCCTCCACGCCATAGTTATGGCTGAGGTTATGGCTTTCGCCGTCCCGGTTTTTTTCGCGATTGGCTTCATTGTGTTTTTGGTCGTAACTCACCAGATCCGCCATGGTGAACCCATCGTGCGAGGTGACAAAGTTGATGGATTTTAACGGGCACTGGCCCGGATGATCATAAAGGTCGGCACTACCGGCCAAGCGGGTGGCCAATGCGCTTAGGAGCCCCGGCCCGCCTCTCCAGAATTGCCGCACGTCGTCCCGGTACCGCCCGTTCCATTCGGACCACAAAGGATGCGGAAACATGCCGACTTGATAGAGGCCGGCGGCATCCCAGGCTTCGGCGATCCATTTGGTACCCCGCAGTAGCGGGTCTTCGGCAATGGCATTGACGATGGGGGGATTCGGGAGGACGGCACCGTCCTCGCCCCGCGAAAAAATTGACGCCAAGTCAAAACGAAACCCGTCCACATGATAATACCGTACCCAGTGTCGCAAGCAGTCAAGGATGAACCCTTGTACCACGGGGTGGTTGCAGTTCACCGTATTGCCGCAGCCCGTGAAGTTGCGATAGGTGCGCCCGTCTTCTTCGAGCATGTAATAAATAGAGGGATCAATACCGCGAAAGGAATAGACGGGACCACCTTCACCGCCTTCGGCGGTATGATTAAAAACAATATCGAGAATAACCTCGATGCCTGCTGCGTGTAGGGCGCGTACCAGGTCCTTGAATTCTGTGACTTGGCCGCCGGTGTTACCGCTCTGTGCGTAACGACCGTTGGGGGCGAAGAAGTTTACCGTGCTGTAGCCCCATAAATTCCGCAGGTTTTTACGCGCGTCCTTGGCGTGATAATACTCCATTTCGTCAAATTCCTGCATGGGCAGGAGTTCCAACGCCGTGATACCCAGTTCTTGCAGGTACGGTATTTTCTCGATCAGGCCGCGATAAGTGCCCGGATGGGACACGCCATGGTTTGGGCCCTGGGTATATCCGCGCACGTGTGCCTCGTAGATAATGGTGTCCGCCAGCGGCGTGCGCGGGTGGGTGTCGCCATCCCAGTCATAGGTTGGATCAACAATCACCCCTTTGGGGAAAGCGCTGCCGTTCCGGGGTAATGGGCCGGCTTTCAAACCAAGCGTGTCGCCCCAGACAGGCGCACCGGCCACCGCCACGGCGTAGGGGTCCAGTACCCACTGATCGGGATCATAAACGTGATCGACATGGTCCGGCGATTCGCCGCTCAGGCGATAGACATAGAAATGGCCGGGTCGGGCCTCGGGAACACGTACGAACCAGATATCGCCCACCCGGTTCTTATCCGGCAACAGTTCAATTTCCTGCCACGGCTGTTCGGCTCGTGGATCATCGAATAGCAGCAGCCATACGCGGGTAGCATGGCGGGCAAACAGCGTGAATGAAGTCCCCGCCTCGTCCGGTCGTGCCCCAAAGGGAACAGGAACGGGTATTTGATCAATCAAAGGAATGTTTGGCATGCGCAAATAATAGTCCGAACGGAGTACTGGATCAATAATCAATAGCGTTGTAGCGATATGAGCCGATTGCGCTGTTGGAAAGGCGCGTGGATAGAGGCTGAAAAGAGGGTGGTGAATTTCGCTCCCCCAGATTGGCGTCGAAAACGCCAATGATTTTAAGCAGAGGATGAGAATGGTCGGATTTTTCGACCACAGCGTGCTTGGTGCGAAGATTCTTTGCGGTGAGAGCGCTGGCGAACACCCGGCCGCACTGGACACCGTGATAAGCCGCACGCTCGCCTGCTGTCATTTTGAGCGGAGCGGCTCGTCCGCCGTAGCCGTCTTCGGCGAAGGCGGAAGCGTAGTCGAAAAATCTC
>PWVE01000109.1 GCA_003562335.1 PVC group bacterium | reverse complement strand
GGTGGACTTTTTGCGGCCGGACTCGAAGAGTCAGGTGTCTGTCCAGTACGACGACCAAGGCCAGCCAATGCGTATTGTAAATGTCGTCATCTCCCATCAAACGGATGATGTACCTCTGGAACAAATCCGATCAGCCTTAATTGAAGTATGCCGCGAGATACTTGAACCCACCAAGCTCTTGGATAACGAAACCGAGTTCTTTATCAACCCCACCGGGAAATTTGTCATTGGCGGACCGCACGGGGATGCCGGCCTGACGGGGCGTAAAATCATTGTCGACACCTATGGCGGCGTGGGGTGTCACGGGGGCGGAGCCTTTTCGGGGAAAGACCCCTCCAAGGTTGACCGTTCAGCCGCCTATTACAGTCGCTACGCAGCCAAAAACATTGTGGCGGCCGGGCTCGCCGCGCAGTGCGAGTTGCAAGTGGCTTACGCGATCGGCGTGGCCCAGCCCATGAGCATCAACGTCAGCACCTTCGGGACCGGCAAGGTGCCGGAAGAAAGAATACAGGCCGTGCTGGAGTCCGGTGAAGTCTTTGATTTTCGTCCGGCGGCCATTGAGCGCGACCTTGGCTTACGCACACCGGAGGGCTGGTGCTACCAGGACACCGCTGCCTACGGACATTTTGGCCGGGCCCGGTTTCCGTGGGAACGCACGGACAAGGCCGCCGTATTGGCCGACGCACTGGCTGGCGGGAAGGGAGTGCCCCATGTCGGATGACCTGAAACTTGTCAGTATAGGCAACCCCATTGTCGATGAACTGGTCCATGTGGAACCGGAATTCCTGGCGCATGCCGGTGGTCAGAAAGGCGGTATGGAACTGGTGGACCACGAAGCCCTGGAAGCGCTCAGCGGCCAATTGAAGCAGGAGACCAAGCGTGCGGCCGGCGGCTGCGCCGGCAACACCGCCTATGCACTCGCCCGCCTCGGGACCACCTGTGCCATGGTGGGCAAGCTGGGCAACGACAAGGCCGGGCAATTCTACCAGCGCCGGTTTGCGGAAGTCCAAGCCCGAACCGACCGGTTTCTGTTTGACGAAGGCGAGCCGACGGGCCGCTGTCTCTGCTTGGTCACGCCGGATTCGGAACGGACCATGCGCACGCATCTGGGAGCCGCGATGACCCTCCGCCCGGACGAAATTACCGAGCGTCTTTTCGCCGGGGCCGCCCATGTGCATGTGGAAGGTTACCTGCTGTTCAACCCCGACCTGATCCGTAAAGTGTTGCAAGTCGCCGCCGCCGGGGATCGCACCGTCAGCCTTGACCTGGCTTCCTTCGAGGTGGTCCAGGCGGCCAAGTCGGAGCTGGCCGTATTGCTGCGGAACTACGTGGACGTGGTCTTTGCCAACGAAGCCGAAGCGGCCACCTTCGCCGACCACCCGGAACCGCGGATCGGTGTGGCCGAACTCGGGCGACATTGCCGCATCGCCGTGGTGAAAATTGGTGAGGAAGGGGCCTTGATCCATCACGACCACACGACCCATCATATACCCGGCGAGCGTGTTGCAGATGTTACCGACACCACCGGTGCCGGCGATTTTTGGAATGCCGGTTTCCTGCACGGGTACCTGAACGGAACGGATCTGGTCACCGCCGGAAAAATGGGAGGGCACCTGGGTGCGCTGGTCGTACAGGAACTCGGTGCCGACCTGCCAGCCGAGCGCTGGCACCAAACTAAGGAGCGTTTCCAGCAACAAATTGAAGCGGCCACCGCCCCGGCCACAGGAACGCACACACCCGCTCTAGCCGACGTGCCGACGGCACAGGAATACGGCAAGGACCCCACCGCCGTGCGGAATTCGGAGCATTATAAGAACGAATACGTAACGGCGTTTGTGGACAAGTGGGACGAGCTGATCGACTGGGACCAACGGGCCCGGTCGGAAGGGGAATTCTTCCTCAACATCCTGCGCAAGCACGGGAAGCGCTCCGTCCTGGACGTAGCCACGGGCACAGGGTTCCACTCGGTTCGCCTGCTGGAAGCCGGGTTCGACGTGGTCAGTGCCGACGGCAGTCCGGCCATGCTGGCCAAGGCGTTCTACAACGGGCAGCGCCGCGGTCATATTCTACGTACCGCACAAGCCGACTGGCGCTACCTGAATCGCGACATCCATGGGGAATTCGACGCGATCATCTGCCTCGGCAATTCATTCAACCACCTCTTCCGGGAAAAGGACCGGCGCAAGGCACTGGCGGAATACTACGCGATGCTCAAGCATGACGGGATTCTGATCCTGGATCAGCGCAACTACGACGCGATCCTGGACAACGGGTTCTCCAGCAAACACAAGTACTATTACTGTGGGGACGAAGTCACCGCCGAGCCGGAGTACGTGGACGACGGCCTGGCCCGTTTCCGCTACCAGTTCAACGATGGTTCGACCTACTACCTCAACATGTATCCGCTGCGGAAGAGCTACGTGCGCCGGTTGATGCAGGAGGTGGGCTTTCAAACCATCGAAACGTTCGGGGATTTCCAGTCGTCGTTCCACGATCAGGATCCCGATTTTTTTATTCACGTGGCGCACAAAACGTACATTGAGGAGGATCAAGTATGACCAGCCGAACCGAAGCGCCCCGCTACTCACCGGTCGTGGATATGGCCCGCGACTACTACAACAGCGACGATGCCGACAACTTCTACTACCATATCTGGGGGGGGGAGGATATTCACATCGGCTTGTACGAGTACCCCCAAGAGCCCATCCGGGAGGCCAGCCGACGCACCGTGGAAACCATGGCGGCCAAGCTACCGGACTTGAACGGGAACCAGCGCGTGCTGGACATCGGGGCCGGTTATGGCGGGGCAGCCCGCTATCTGGCGGCGACGTACGGCTGCCGGGTGACCGCGCTCAATCTGAGCGAGGTGGAAAACGAGCGGAACCGTCAAATGAACAGGGAACAAGGACTGGACGACCAGATCGAGGTGGTGGATGGCAGTTTCGAGAAACTGCCTTTCGCCGACGAGAGCTACGACGTGGTTTGGTCCCAGGACGCCTTGCTGCACAGCGGCAACCGGGATCAGGTTATGGCCGAAGTAGCCCGCGTGTTGCGGCCGGGAGGCAGCTTTATCATGACCGACCCCATGCAGGAGGCCAGCGTGAGCAAGGAGGCCCTACAACCGGTGCTGGACCGCATTCACTTGGACACCCTCGGCAGTACAGCCTTCTACCGCGCACAAGCCGCAGCCCACGGGCTGGACTTGCAGGAATGCGAGCTGCACACCCACCAGTTGGCACAACACTACGCGCGCGTGCTGGCCGAGACCGAAGCCCGCGAGGAGGAAGTCCGAAAATACGTCAGTCCGGAATATATCCAGCGCATGAAAGGCGGTTTGCGGCATTGGATTGATGCAGGCGAAAACGGTCGATTGGAGTGGGGCATCCTGCTCTTCAGCAAGACGGTTTGAGTCGCGACCAGGGGCAGAGCATGCTGCAAACTCTGATTAAAGAGCGTCTGTACCACCGGCAACCGATCATCTCATTTGAGTTCTTCCCGCCAAAGACCCCGCAAGGGACGAATAATTTACGGGAGGCCCTGCGGGCTCTGGTCCCGTTGCGACCCGATTTTGTATCGGTGACCTACGGGGCCGGTGGCGGGACGCGGGACCACACGCGGGAGCTGGTCCTGCGCATGAAGGAGCAATACGGGTTGCAGGCGATGGTGCACCTGACCTGCATCGGGCACCGCCGCGAGGAGTTGATCCAGATGCTGCGGGAATATCGCGAGGCCGGGATAGAGGACATACTGGCGCTCCGTGGCGACCGCCCGCGAGGATGGCCAGCGGGCCAACCGCTACACAGCGATTTGGAGCACGCCTGCGACCTGGTGGAGTTGATCCACCAGACGGGCGACTTTTCGGTTGGTGTCGCTGGCTTCCCCGAAGGGCACCCCGAGGCCCATAGCCCGGAGCAGGACTTACAGCACCTGAAAAACAAAGTGGCGGCCGGTGCGCATTTCGTCATTACGCAGCTCTTTTTCGATTGCCACGACTATTACCACTACGTCCGGGCCGCGCGCCGGGTCGGGGTCACGGTGCCCATTATCCCGGGCATCATGCCGGTCACCTCCTACGCGCAATTAGCAAAGTTTCGCGAGCTGTGCGGTTGCCGCATACCCGACGCCATGGAACAGCAGCTGGCCGATACGTCCCTGAGTTCGATGGATGTCGAACATATCGGGTTGGCTTTTTGCGTGGCCCAATGCGCGGAACTGCTGCGCGCGGGCGCACCTGGCTTACACTTGTATACCCTGAACAAATCCCGTTCCGGACATCGCGTGTTGGCCACGCTGCGAGCGATGGGACTCCTGCAGGATCCATCATTATCTCGGGACGCTGCAGACCCGGGATGTGCTGTTGGCTGAAGTCTCGCTGATCCCCCGTCGCGAAATCTATGCCTCAGCAAGCTTGAACGGTGCGGCGCTCACGCATGAAAAACCAAACCGCTCAGGGTGTGCCGCTCAGCGTTTGCACGATCATGGCCACGGCGATGACCAGCACTGAAATCGCAAACAATTTGCGCAAAATCACTGTGGGAATAAGGCATTTGAGCTTGACCCCGCCACTCATGCCGGCAATGGCTCCGCCAAGAAACATCAGGGCCACCGTCCAGTCGATCGGTTCGCCTGCCACGTGGTTGGCCAGGTAGCTGACTCCACTGAGAATGGTGATACTGAGCAGACTGGTGGAGAGCGCAGCGGGCAGGGAAAGCCGGGCCACCATCATCAGCGCGGGCACCAGAATAAAGCCGCCACCCACCCCGAACAAACCGGCCAGCACACCGGCAACACTTCCCGCCGCCAGCAGCTTGACCGCGCAGCTCCAATGAAATTGCGGGCGGTCCTGCCCCGGTTCAACCGCGCATCCAAAGCGGGTAAGCGGCACCTCGGCAAATGGGGTCTGCAGGGACCGGGCGCGCCCCAGGATCAACCCAGCCACCCCCTGCGGCGCGGATTCGACTACTTCCTCGGCGCGAGCGCGCATGTGACCGGACACTTTCACTATGCCGAGCTGATGGAAGGCATGACCGATAATCAGGGGCGGCACGCTGACGATTTTCAGATCTACGATACCTTGCAGAACTCAAAGGAGGCCAACAATCTGAGCGGACAGCCGGGCGTGCCCACGCAGCAGGCCTTCAAAGACCGCGTGCTGCAAGTGCGTAGGTCAGCCAGCGACGCCCAGCGTCCCTATGACAATGATCCGGTCCCGTCGGTCGCTGTTAGCGGTGCCGATTTTGGCTATGAGGCAGGCGCGGTGGCATCTTCCGGCGCAATGCCCTTGCGGGCCGGCAAGCATCCTGTCCGCATATACTACAACCCGGCCGGAGCTGAACGGGCCTTGAATCTTTCCTGGTCGAGCCAATCGATAAGCAGCGAACCCATCCCCTCCAGCGCGTTTTACGCTGTGGACGTTGCCGGGCAGGGCCAGCATGGCCGGAGCGCGCAGTGACCCGAAACACTCGGTGTTGACAGCTGTGTGCGCGTGTGTTCGCCGGAGTTGCGTAATGGCCGTGCCCTTGCTATTCTGGGCGCATGGCTACTAAAAAGAGGGAAATAAGGCGTACCGGTTGGCGCGAGGCGTGGGGCATCTTGCTGCTGGCTTTCTGTATCCTGATGTTGCTGAGCGTGATCTCGTACGTGCCGGGCGATATCGGATTCATACAGGATCCGCCTAATCAACCGGCCCGCAACTATGTCGGCCCGGCGGGGGCGTGGTTCTCGTTCATCCTTTTTATGGGATTCGGCGTAGCCGGCTACCTGAGTCCGTTTCTGATTGCCGGTACCGGCATCCTGCTCTTGACCCGGCGGGAAGGGATCATCTGGACGCGACTGGTCTGGATCGGCGTTATTTTTCTGTCGCTGGTGGTACTGGTGGAATTGCAGACCAACGCTTGGGCGGGCGCGGTGGACCGGCTCAATATCAACAGCCGCGGCGGCCTGATCGGTTACTTGGTGGGGACCCAAGGCCTCGTGCGCCTGATGGGTAGCGTGGGTACCGGGATTTTAGCGGTGGCGACGATCCTTACGGGGCTGGCGATTGTGCTGGATGTTCATCCCTGGGTAGCGACCAAACAAGCCGCATGGTGGGTGGGGAAATGGTTTCATCGCTCGGGAGAAACGTTGGACGACGACGCGCTCGCCAGCTCCCCCCCGGCGACCAAACGCCGCCGGAAACGTACAAAGGAGAGCGATGACCTGGAAGCCGAGGCGGAGGAGTTGGCGCTCCGGCGCAAACGACTGGAAGCCGCGATTCGTAAACGCGATGCGGTTATGGCCAAAACACAGGCCGAATCCGATTTGCCTCTAGTCGATCCATCCCCCCCCCCCCC
>PWVE01000019.1 GCA_003562335.1 PVC group bacterium | reverse complement strand
GCCGATGGCGAGCCGTTGGGCGAGGCCCGTACGGTGGCCTTAGCGGTGCAGGCGGTGCTGGTGCATCATGCACAGGGGCCAGTGGTGGTTAATTTCAGTGCCACGCGGGCTTTTGACGCCGTGGCGGCGGCGGCCGCTGTGCCGCTCGAGCGTACGCGTACCGGCGAGGTCCATGTTACCGCTGCCATGCGACGGAACGGCGCGGTGGCGGGCGGCGAGCATACCGGCGGGATCATTATTCCCGGCGTGCATATGTGCCGCGACAGCTATGCCGGAATGGCGGTGTTGCTGGAGCGCATGGCGTTGACCGGCCAGTCCGTGCGCGCCCTGGACGAGGCCTTGCCCCGCTTCTATCAGCAACAAATGAAGATAACCCTGGCACCCGATCAAGCTCCGCAAATCATGCGGCGCTTGCGTCAAGCGTATGCCGGACACACCTGCGGCCATGACGATGGCCTGTTTGTGGAGTGGCCCGATGGTTGGATGCACGCCCGCCGGTCGAATACCGAACCGGTACTGCGTCTAATCGTGGAAGCCGCCACCGCCGAACAAGCCCAAGCCAGGCTCGCGGAATGCTGCGAGCTGGCGGGAATTCATGGCGGGCAATCAAATTCCTGACGTGACACGATCCATGAATAGATTATGATAGGCACATGAACGAATCTGCATCCAACAATCAGGACGCGCCACCACGGTTGCGTGTTAAGAAGGACGTATCTCCAGGCGCTCGCCCGCACAAGCCCTGTCCGCAGTGCGAAGCCGATATGCCGGAAGACGCGGTGTTGTGCGTAAAGTGCGGGTATGACGCCCGCAGCGGGAAGCGCCTCAAAACACGCGCCTGGCCGCACGTATTCACCATGGCGGCCAGTATCTTCGCCAGTCTTGTGGTGGTGACGGTGGGGATTGTGATTCTGGTCGGAGTGCTCGGCGGCGATCGCGCAGACCCGCCGCTGCCGGAGCCCGTGGCACCGGCCGAACCGACTGCCCGCCCCGCACCATCGCCCACACCGACTGAACCCACGGACGATGAGGAGATAGTGGATGCTGAGGACGAGCAGGAGGAACCCGCAGATCAGGTGGAGGACGACGACACGCCCCGGGAAGAGCCGGAAACGGTTAGCGACGAGCCTGCCGCCGAAGATGAAATCCAGGAGGTGCTCCGCGAGCAGTTACGCGCAGGGCTCGATGAACGTCTGCCAATGTATGCGATGGGCGATGAAGTGGCCCTGCGCCGTACGAACGGCTTGGTGCACCGCGGGCAACTCGCCGGGGTCCGGGATGGCTTCGCGCTGGTGGTGGATGGCGAACAGCGCGAACGCGTGCGTTTGGACGAGTTGGACCGGGACAGTCGCCTGCGCCTCGAGGCTGAATTGCGCGAACGCTTTGTTGAACACCGCCTGCAACAAATTCTGAACAGCCAATGAAGGCACCACCACCCAACGCTGAACCCGCCCCGGCTGCATCGGCCGGCGTGGATTCGGCGCCGCAGTTATCGCCCGAAGCCGCACACCGTTACAACGGTTTGCTGTCCGTGGTGCTGGGCTACGCCTCGCACTTACAGCAACGACCCGATTGCGCGCCCGAAGCGAAAGAGGCCCTGCAGCACATTTGTGAGGCCGCCCAAAAAGGACGACGCCTGACGGCGGACCTGTTGACCGGTACCCATGACGAGGGATGGGTTGAAGAAGCTGTTGACAACGCACCGCTCCAGTCGGGCCGTGCGCTGGCCGATTGGCCTGCGCAATGCATTTGGGTTGTGGACGATGACGCCGTGTTTTGCGAAATGTGCCAGCAAGTCCTCACCGCAGCAGGCCATACGGTGCAGCAGATCGACAGTATGCACGGAATCCAGGCGGCCTGGGAAGACCCGGCCATGGCACCGCCGCAACTGTTGATCATTGATTTCAGCATGCCGGACGGCAACGGGCTGGAATGCTGTACGTGGTTGCGCGACCATGGCGCAACAGTTCCCGTTATTTTGGTCAGTGGGTTTTCCGCCCAGCACCCGGACATTCGCGCAGCGTTACAAAGCCGTAATGTTTTCTTCCTGCAAAAACCTTTTCCCGTGCCCGAGCTCGAAGACTTGATCGCGGTCGCACTCGGCGCGCAGTTGCTGGAACGAGGATGTGTTTGACAGGGCACAAGCGTAAAGGCTAGGCTGCCCGCTCATTTGGGGTGGCTGAAACCTATATTACGGTGATGGCAGCCACCCGTAACGGTTAGTAATCCATACCTATCGGGGAGTACAGTTATGAGCGGTTTGATTGTTTTTGCGCTGGTGTGCGGCGCGGCGGCGTTGGCGTTTGCGTTTTATAAAGCGACCTGGATCAACAAGCAGGATCCGGGTACGGACAAGATGCTGGAGATCGGCGCGGCGGTTCGCGAAGGGGCCATGGCGTTTCTTTCGCGTGAATACAAGGTGCTGGCTATTTTCGTGGCAGCGGTGGCCGTCCTGCTGGTGATCGGCTACGAGGGTACCGAGCGACTGGTGGCGGTGTCATTTGTGGTCGGCGCACTTTGCTCAGGATTAGCGGGCTTCTTCGGTATGCGCGTGGCCACGGCCTCCAACATGCGGACCACGCACGGTGCGCGGACCAGCTTGAACGATGCGTTGAAGATCGCCTTCTCGGGCGGCGCGGTTATGGGGATGTCAGTGGTCGGGCTGGGCATTCTAGGCTTGTCGGGCTTGCTGTTGATTTTTTCCAACGTGATCGAAAACGGCCAGGAAGTGGCGACGCTGAGCAGCACGGTGCTGCCGATTATCTCCGGTTTCTCGCTGGGGGCCAGTTCCATTGCCCTGTTCGCCCGTGTGGGTGGCGGCATCTACACCAAGGCGGCCGATGTCGGCGCCGATTTGGTCGGCAAAGTGGAGGCCGGTATCCCGGAAGATGATCCGCGTAACCCGGCGACCATCGCGGATAACGTCGGCGACAACGTCGGCGACGTGGCCGGTATGGGCGCGGACCTCTTCGAGTCGTATGTCGGCTCGATCGTTGGCGCTATGATTCTGGGCGCGGCGGCCGGCGTATTGAACCTGGTGGTGCTGCCGTTGGTCCTGGCCGGGGTCGGCATCCTGGTCTCTATTGCGGGCACCTTTTTCGTGCGCACCAAGGAAGGCGGCAATCCGCAGACCGCGCTGAATGTGGGCACCTTCGGCGCCGCCGGTATTATGGTGGTGTTAAGCTATCCGATCATCAACGCACTGCTCCCGGCTGATGCCCCCGCACTGGGCGCATTTACCGGTTCTGTCGCCATGGGTATCTTCCTGGCCACCATCGCCGGCCTGCTCGGCGGTGTGGGGATCGGCATGTTGACCGAGTACTACACGGCGGAGGACAAGAAACCCGCCCACAAGATCGCGGCCGCTTCGCAGACGGGACCGGCTACCAACATCATCGCCGGGTTGGGTACCGGCATGATGTCCACGGCTCTGCCGATTGTCACGCTGGTGGCGGCTATCCTGCTGGCCTATTTCTTTGCCGGTCTGTACGGGATCGCCATCGCGGCCTTGGGTATGCTGGTTACCACCGGTATCCAGTTGGCGGTTGACGCCTACGGCCCGATTGCTGATAACGCGGGCGGCTGCGCGGAAATGGCCGAGTTGCCGGCGGAAGTGCGTGGTCGCACCGACAAGCTGGATGCGGTCGGCAACACCACGGCCGCCATCGGCAAGGGCTTCGCCATCGGCTCGGCGGCCTTAACGGCGTTGGCATTGTTTGCGGCGTACCGGACCACGATTTTCGAAATCACCGGCGAGCAACTCAATATCGATGTAACGAACCCTACGGTCATGGCCGGCTTGTTCCTGGGCGCGATGTTGCCCTTCCTGTTCTCGGCCTTTGCCATGGGCGCTGTCGGGCGTGCGGCGTTTGCGATGATTGAAGAGGTGCGGCGTCAGTTCAAGACAATCCCCGGCCTGCTGGAAGGGACCGGCAAGGCGGATTACGCCCGGTGCGTGGACATCTCGACGGCGGCGGCGATCAAGGAAATGACCCTGCCGGCCCTGTTGGGCGTGTTGACGCCGGTAGTGGTAGGTTTCCTGGGTGGCGCGGAAATGCTGGGTGGCGTGCTGGCGGGCGTTACCGTGTCGGGTGTGACCATGGCGCTGTTCATGGCCAATGCAGGCGGTGCCTGGGATAACGCCAAGAAGCACATCGAAGGTGGCGCGTTCGGCGGCAAAGGATCGGAAGCGCACAAGGCGGCGGTCATCGGCGACACCGTGGGTGATCCGTTCAAGGATACGGCGGGCCCCTCGATCAATATCCTGATCAAGTTGATGAGCGTGGTGGCGTTGGTCATCGCCCCGTTGCTTGCCCGCATGATGATGTAGTATCGTCAGTGGAGTGAAAGTCACTTTTCTAGGCACGGGCACATCGCACGGGATACCGGCCATCGGCTGTACCTGTGCGGTGTGTCGCTCGGCCAACCCCCGCAACAAGCGGCGTCGGACCAGTCTTTATGTGCAGGTCAACGATCAGCACATCATCATCGATACCCCGCCTGATTTCCGTGAACAGGTGCTGGCCAACGGGGTGCCGCGGGTGGATGCGGTGCTGATTACCCATGCGCACGCGGATCACATCTTCGGTTTCGATGATCTACGCCGGTTCAGTTATATGCAGCACATGTCGATCCCGGTCTACGGCTCGCCCGCCACCATGGTGGAGATGCGTACCAAGTTCAGTTACGTGATGGAGGACACCCTGTGGCGCGCCTCGGTGCCGCGGGCCACGTTCAACGAGGTGACGCACGCCTGGTCATGGAACGGCATCGAAGTCGAACCGGTCCCCGCGCCGCACGGGCCGATGACGGTGTATGGCTATATCGTGCGTGCGGGCGGGCGCTCGCTGGGGTATCTGCCCGATTGCAGTGCCATGGACGAGGACTTGATTGCGCGCTGGCAAGGAGTGGACGTGATGATTCTGGACGCCTTGCGTCAAAAGGAACATCCCACCCACCTGAGCTTGCCGGAGGCAGTGGATGCCCTGCGCTTGATTGCGGCGGACCGATCGTATCTAACGCATCTATGCCATGATCTGGAACACGACGAAACCAACGCCCGTTTGCCCGACCGGATGCAGGTGGCGTACGACGGCTTAACCTTGGAGTGGTGACGGTTATGTGGGTCGATTCACATGCGCACCTGGACACGTTTGAGTCCGACGGTACTTGGCCCGACACGTGGGCACAGGCCCAGGCGGCGGGTGTACAGACCGTGATCGCCATTGGCGGTTCGACCGACGCCAATCAGCGGGCGTTGGCCATGGCGCGGTCGAACCACGATATTTATGCCGTGCTAGGGTATGACCGTGATGCTGTCAGCGCGACGCCCGACTGGGATCAGCTACAGCAACACCTCACGGCATCGGGTGTGGTCGGAGTCGGCGAAACGGGCCTCGATTACCATTACGGAGCCGACCAGGCCGGAGCGCAGCAAGCCTTGTTGGAACGTAATCTCGAGGCTGCCCGCGCAGCGAATTTGCCGGTGGTCATTCATACGCGCGAAGCGGAAGACGACACGGTGTCGATCTTGCGGGCACATGTGGCCACCGGGCAAGGCATTCCGGACTGTCCCGGCGTCATTCATTGTTTCACCGGTGACGCGCCCTTTGCCCGGCGCTTGCTGGACCTTGGCTTCATGATTAGCTTTAGCGGGATTGTTACCTTTAAGAAATCTGATGCCTTGCGGGCCGTGTTGCCCAGCGTGCCGCTTGATCGTTTGTTAATTGAAACCGATGCCCCGTATTGTGCTCCGGTGCCAAAGCGCGGTAAGCGGAACGAACCCGCTTTCGTGGCGTATGTGGGTGAGTGTGTTGCGGCTGAGCTGGGGATGTCCGTGGCCGAGCTGGCGTCGCAGACCACGACGAACGCCCAGCGCTTATTTCGTTTCACGAGCGCGTCATGAAAAAGGTTGGGCTTTATTCGCTGTGGGCGCTATGTCTTGTTGGGGGCTTGGCCAGTTGCGCGCCGCAAGAGATCGCGTCGTCGGAGAAAGCCGATGGTGTTCCCGTACACCGTTTTGAGGTTGTGGCCACGTATCCCCATGACCCGCGCGCCTTCACGCAGGGCCTGCAATTTTACGACGGGGTCCTTTATGAAAGCACCGGTCTCCACGGGCGGTCCTCCTTGCGCGAGGTCGATTACGCCACCGGCCGGGTGCGACGCCGGGTTGAATTGCCGGCCCGCTATTTTGGTGAGGGTATTGCCGTGGTGGGCGACCGGATCTACATGCTCACATGGCGCGAGCAAACCGGCTTCATCTTTGATCGCCACACCTTCAGGCAACGGGGACGATTCACGTACGATGGGGAAGGGTGGGGATTGGCTTGGGACGGCACGCACCTGGTCATGAGCGACGGCACGCCGCAGCTGCGCTGGCTTG
>PWVE01000048.1 GCA_003562335.1 PVC group bacterium | reverse complement strand
GTTCTTCTTGATCCTGGCTCATCTGTTGCGCCAGTGGCAATTCCCCCCCTGGGCTCCCTTGATTATTTCCTTAGCGGCCATTGGGCTGATCATGAGGGGGAGCACCCTGGCCCCCCATTTCCTGTTCTACGCGTTTCGGGGCGCCATTCAGTTCTTCTTTATCGGGGCGGCCTACGCCGTAATGGCCGGTGCCCAGCCTACCCGAAAGGGCGGGTATCTCCGACTTGGCCTAGCCAGTACGCTGGTGTTGCTGGGCGCCTTGTTCAGGGAAACGACCCTGATGGCAGGACCGGCGATGTGCGGCTGGTTATGGTTAAATCCCGTTTGGCGATCCGCCCGTTGGCGCGGCACGCTGTGGCTGGCCGCGCCGGTGCTGCTAACCCTTGCGGTGGCGGGCGTGCTGACCTTGGTCACGGGGCTGGAACCGAACCAGCAGGTGATGGTCTGGTTGCACCACCTTTCCGGTGAAGCGGCAGGCCAATATGGAGCACGCCTCCAGCAGTATCTGCAATTTTTGCTGCGCGCCGAATGGGGGCCGGTTGGCTGGGTGCTCGGGCTGGCCGGCATTTGGCACCTGCGCACTCGCCTGCATATCGTGGTCCTATGGCTCATTCCCGCAGCCGCTTGGATATTGTTCTATGCCGGGTTCCTGGTCCATCGCCGCTATCTACTGGATAGCCTCTTCTTTCTGGCCATTCTCTCCGGTATCGGCACCTGGCACATGCTGGAACTCATGTTGCGCCGTAGATTTTTACAGATCGACAAGTGGGGTGGGCCGGTCTTGATCGCCGGGCTGCTCGCCCTGAACATTCATACCATCATGCACACGGCCAACTGGGGCCCGCGCATGTCGCGCAGCGCCGTCAAGGAGCTCTTAGCGACGGTGAAGGCACACACCCCATCCCCGGAGTGGATTCTTGGCGATCTGAAGTGCCGCTATCTGGTCGAAGTGCTCTGGGTCCATGGCGATGTTCGTGCTCCGTCACAGCGGGAAGCGTGGCATACCGCCTCCCCCCCCCCAACCGCGCTACTGATCCTGGCCGATCCAGCGAGGAAAGGCGAACACGAAGGGGTAGGGACAGAAGATACCGTGCGGACGCGGGCGGATGTAACGCCCATCATGGATGAGACCGGTGAACCCGTGCAGGTTCGCATGGATGAGCTGCACTACACGCTGCACGCCGTTACCCCGTGGACCGCCACCCACGTGCAGGAACCGTTGCACGTCGCTGATCTGTGCGGCGGTTTGATCTGGCTCGATTTCCAGCAGACCGACCCCGCTGCCGAGCGACAAGCGGTTCTAACGGATGCGGCAGGCCAGCTGGTGCAGCAATGGTCAATCGGCACGGGCACGGGTCTCATCCCGCTGTACGTACCATCAAACGGCTGGGAACGCGGCACACTGGAGGTAACCTCCGCCGCCCCCATCCCCACGCGGCTGGTCACCGCGCCCGACACGGCGGCGGTTCCCTGCATTTTTCAGCTCGGCCCGAATCGTAAACCCTCCGCCCTCAAATGGATCGGTGTACCGGCCCATGTGGCCCATCCAACCCACAAGTGGGGTAGCACGCTAACCACCGGAGCCTCCTTCACCGTGCCGCTGCCGCGCGGCATGGTGTCCGACGCGTTTCGCTGGGTCATTACGCTGGAACCCCGTTTCCGGGAAGCCCAAGCGATCCCCTTCCATTATTACCGGGGAGACGAGCTTTTGGCCTCGTTCACGAACCGACTCGACCGGGGGCGGATTACACATAACCTCGACTTTCCCGCGCCGCTCGATCTCGATGCCGAGACCGTCGAATTAGTGGTCGATGTTCCGGACGACTGGGGTAATCATTTTCGCCTGCTCGAAATCGGAGGTCACGTCGTGACCACGGAAAACCCACCTGCGCAACGAACCAACCATTGACTTTCGACCCCGCCACGCGTAAGACACCGCCACCATGCACCCGATGAAACTATTGATGCTGACTTGGAACTTCCCCCCTGCGGTGGGTGGGATGGAGGTGATGATCGAGCAGATATTCACGGGCTTGCAACAGCGTGGACATGCGGTGGAGGTGGTCACCACGTGGGCGGACAAAAGGCCACCGACGCCCGGTGTCCACCGCGCACCGCGGCGCGGCGTCCCGGCCTATCTCCTCTTCTGCTTGCGTCGCGGCCATCAGCTTTGCCGAACCTTGCGACCCGACTTCATTCTCTGCGGGAGTCTGATTTCCGCTCCGGTCGGATGGTTGTTGGCCCGCCTATTCCGCCGCCCCTGGGGTTGTCCGTTATACGGCAGCGACTTGGCTACAGGGGGGCGCATTCACCACTGGATCGCCCGTTTTCTCCTGCGCCGCGCCGATGTCTTGTTCCCGATCAGCCGGTTCACCGCCGATTTAGCCGTGCGCCGCGGTGCCCGTGCCGACCGCTGTGTGATCATCCCCCCGGGCGTTGACCCCACCCCGTTCGACGCCCCGCCGACCACAGGTGCCGAATCCATCTTGTCCGCTTGCCAAGTACGCCGCGTGCTCATCACGGTTGGACGTTTAGTCCGCCGCAAGGGCGTGCTGGAATTTGTGCGCGACGTGATGCCCACCCTAACCAAGGAAATGCCGGAAATCCTGTTCCTCATTGTGGGCGATGACGGGGCACAATCCCTCATTCATAACAAGGAGGGCATGCGACGACAAATCGAAGCGGCCATCCAGGAGCATAACCTCGGTGACCATGTGCGGGTGTTGGGGAAGCTGTCCGACCAGGAACTGCTACGGCTCTATTTCAATGCGCATGTCTTTGTGCTGCCCGTGCTCGAACTGCCGGGGGACATCGAAGGATTCGGTATCGTTTTCCTGGAAGCCGGCCTAGCGGGCGTCCCGTCGGTCGCCACGTCCACAGGCGGCATACCCGACGCCATCGTGGACGGCCACACCGGCTTGCTCGTCCCCCCTGGCGATACGGCCGCTTTACAAGCAGCCGTATTGCGGCTCCTCCGGGATGAAGAACTGCGACAACAGTTTGGGCGACAGGCTGCTGACCGGGCGCGCAACGAGCTCAACTGGGACAAGATTATTGACCGTTACGAAACCGCGTTGGCGGACGTGGTTGGCACATGATCAAGGTCCGATCGCATCAAAAACTACCGTACTCGTACACCTACTCATACACCCAAATCGGCGCCTACCTGCGCCTATCAAATACCATTACACCGGTCCACCTCGTCTAATCATAGAGATGGCAGATGACATGGGGCCAGCACCCGTCGCCAGCCTTGGGCCACCACTTGCCAATCGTAATGTTGTGCCACCCAGTCCCGGGCAATTTGGCCGGCCTGAGTCGCCGCTGGCGTTCCGGCCCATTCCATGATGGTTGCGGCAAACGCAGCACGCTCCGCGATACGGATGTGCTGCGGGGTCAAACCTTCCAGTCCTTCGGCCCCCTTGGCGGTGGACACGACGGGTTTACCTGCCGCCATGTATTCCAGAATCTTCAAACGCGTGCCTGAACCGGAAAAGATCGGGGCCAGGCAAAGGTCAGCCGCGAGGACATACGGGCGGATGTCCGGCACCCGTCCCGTAAAATGCACCGTCGGCGCAGGGGCACGATGCGGACGCGGCCCCCCGCAGACCACGAGTTGATATTTCCCGGGTGCCGCTTGTTCCAACAGCGGCATACAATCCTCCAGCAGAAATTCCAAGGCTTCCTGATTCGGCTGATAGTCCAGTTTTCCCATAAAGAAAAGCGTGGTGCGCCCGGCCAACCGCTGGTCGAGTGCCGAGTCCACATCCGCCAAGGTTGTGCGTGCCTCGCGCCAAACAGTGGCCTCCACGCCGTTCGGTACGGTGGTGACGCGCTCTGCTGCGAGGCCGTATTGGGCAATAAAAGCCTGGCGATCCAATTCCGAACAAGCGAATACGTGGGCCATTCGCGTTACAGCCCGCCGCTCATACGCACGCACACAGCGCGTAAAGAAATGCCGGTCCCCGTAACGCTCCGCAATGGCGTTGCCTAACACGTCGTGCGCATCCAGCACCACCGGCGGACACTGCCGCAAACCGTGCAGCGGGAAAAACGTCCAGATGGAAGTCGCTACCACCACAGCGGGCCGATCGCGTTTAATCCAACGGCGCGTTCGCCACCAAGTAACGGGCCACAAAAAATTGAACATGCCCCAGTTGATACCGACCTTTTTGCGTCCAAAATCCGGTCTATACGTAACCGACGGCCAGTGCGGGTGAGCGGGGCCGGGTTGCAACAGGGTGACCGAATCGCCCAGTACCCGTAACAAGGCGTGGATGCGCGTCGCCCCGCCGAACCAGGCTTGGTTGAGGTTCCAATAGGAAAGCACCAGCACCTTTGCCGCGCGTTGATGGTCTGCTGCCCGGGTCATTACTAACGGTTCACTCCATGACCCGTGTGTTCCTGTCCGTCGGCGGGGGCCGGGCCTAATTTCACCTGCATGAGGCGTACCCCCAGCTCACGCCTATCCGAAAAACCGTGTTCGCTGGGCGACCAAGTGGTCGTCTTCAATTCCAATTGGTTGGTCGCCTGCAACGCCGTCGCCGGCACAACGGTGCGGAGGGTAACCTCGTGGCCGTCGCGCTCCCAGTGCAAGGCCTCGGCGGGCCACGGGACACCGTTCCAACGCACCTGCATCAGCGGGTCTGCCTGCTGTACCGTGGGCGGCACGCTGGCCAGCGAGAAGGTGATTGCCAACAAGCGTGCTTGGTCATCCAACATGATGGGTAGCTGCAGGACCGCTCGTTTGGCGGTCCAGCGGAACGGCTCGGCTGTATCGACTCGTTCCCGGGCGTAGAAGCCCGCTTCAACATACGGCGCATCCGCCATCGCGCCCACGGGTACCTCCACGTACCGACCGGCCCCGACGCGGTGAATCAACAAGCGATGAATCTCCGCAACCGGCGTTTTAGGACCGCGTTCAGCCAAGGGATGTTCCGAGGCGGTCACCACCCGGATCCGACGCTCGTCGCGTTCGGCGTCAGCGGGCAGCGCGAAGCGGATGCCGTGCACGCGGCGATCAAACGGGAGTCGATAAGAGGTTAATCGTTCATCACCCTCGTAGAAGTCCAACTGCACCCCGGCTTCCGGCTTCAGGAACGCCGACCGCACACGCCACTCCAGTTGCACGGTACCGGTATCCGGCAACGGAACCGGCACCTTGTAGCTGGCCGCGCCATACAGGCGCGGGACCGGATCTGCCGGTGTCGCGGAATGGATCTCGCCGGTCCATCGTGCGTGGCCGGCCAGCGGATGCCACAAGTTGAACCACAAATCGATGGGCTCCGCCAGTGTCCCCGTGTGCAGCGGGACCTCACGCGGTACAGGCTGCGACGCTTGCCAACGGACGGTTGGCCCGTCCGGTTGGCCGGCTGGTCGGCCCATGAAAAGGCTGTAGGCTTGCCATCTTTCAGGCGGCAACGGTTCACCATCCACCACCAACTCAACATCGACACCCGCCGCCCCTAAACGCGCGAAGGCCGTGGTGTCGAGCGCCCACCAGCGCGGTTCAGCCGGGTCGGGCCATTCCAAGCGCTGCTCAGCGCGGTGCTTGGTCCACGGACGGAGCTCGTGCAGGACAAAAGGCACGGCGGCGTAGCGCGCCATGCGGTAAGCGGCCGGGTCCATGGTCAGGACGGGCTCGAGTTGAAACAATTGGCGCAAAGGCGTGGTTTGACCAAGCGGCTGGCCGGGTGCGGGTATTTCCGCAGCGTAGACAGTCCGTCCCTCATCCCATAATTGCATGACATGCGCCTGCAGTGCCGCGTGTATGTCGGCCGCCGGGTCATGGGGGATCGGGACGGGATAAGACCGGCGCTCACCCAGGAGGTAAATCGCTTCGCACAAGTGGCGCGGGGCAAATATGACACTTTCCGCCGGCAAGGCCGCTTGGATTTTCGTGGCAAACGCACGCGCATCCGGAATGCGGAAACCGTCTCCGGCAAAGCGGGCTCGGCCGTAGGCGGTCCAACAGAACACCACCAGCGCCAGCATCGCCAGTTTCACCGCCCCACTGCGCCACGCTTCCGGCAGGCGACTGAACAGCCAACGCGAGGTGTGATGTAAACCGTAACCGGCAAGCACGCACAACCACAAGGTCACCACGTAGAAATAGCGCGTAACAAATGTCCAGTAGAAGAGATAGAACATGGCATAGACCAGGATCGACGGCATCACCAGCCAGATGACTTCCTTTTGTCGGTGAATCACGCCCCACACGAGCCCCAGCACCGCCCACACCACCAACGGGGCCAAATGATGCCAGTAGAATGCGCTCATACTGGGCCAGTTAAGCAGCCAGATAGCCAAATTAAAGTGCGCGCCGGGCACCACCCGGCCCTCCGCTGCGGCTTGGGGTGATACGATCACCTGCGCCGTGGCCAGGTAGGTCTGCAACAGCAG
>PWVE01000053.1 GCA_003562335.1 PVC group bacterium | reverse complement strand
CTGTTATTGAGTATGAAGGGACTTTGTCATGTCGAGCTTGCCGACAGCTCCGAATCGCGCCAGCCACCGTCGCGTTGGGAACGGACTCAAAAGCGACGCGTCCTGGCGGAGAACGAGATTTTTCGACTCCGCTTCCGCCTTGGCCGAAGACGGCTACGGCGGACGAGCCGCTCCGCTCAAAATGACAGCAGGCGAGCGTGCGGCTTATCAAGGGGTCCAGAGCGGCCGGATGTTAGCCAGAGCTATCTCACCGCAATGAATCCCCGCAAAAGCACGCTGTGGTCGAAAAATCCGCGTTTTCCCTTCCTCCATTCAAAAACATTGGGGTTTTCGAATCCAATCTGGGGGATTAAAACTTACCACCCTCTTTTCAGCCTCTACTCACGCATCTTTCCAACCACGCAATCGGCTCCAGCGCGGCGAGACGCCATTTACAAGACGGGACCGGTCCATTATATTCACGAGACTGCGCGTTTGATAGCAGGTCAATTGAAGCTTGATGCATCCGGCTAGGTAAACAATGCGCCGGGACCAAGGAATAACCGATGTCATGGACACACATTATACGGATCGCCTGGTGGGGCGTGGTGAGCTTGGGCGTAGCGGGGGCCGCCACTCCCCGCATTGCCGTCGACGTGCCGCATTTCAACTTTGGCGAACAGCCGAACAACCTCACCATCGAGCATGCGTTCGAGATCCGTAACGACGGGGACGCCCCCTTGAAGATTGAACGTATTCGCTCTTCGTGCGGCTGTACCGTAGGTGAGGTTTCATCTTATCAAGTGGCCCCGGGGGAAACCGCCACGATTGCCGCCTCGTATAAGCTCATCGGTCGACGCGGAAACCAGCACAGCGTGTTAACACTGGAAACCAATGACCCGGTGACACCGCGCACACAATTGATCATGTCCGGCTATGCGCTGCAATCGCTACGCGTCCAGCCCGCACAACTTTTCTTCGACACGTTACCGGCAGGGGCAACCCGCACCCAAACGGTGGAATTGCGCGCCCCGGCCAATCGTCATTTTGAAATCACGGAGGTCAAACTTGACGGGGAGGGCTTCACCTGGACCGAGCCTGTGGCGCGGGGAGGTCATCACTATGCCCTGACCGTCACCGCGCAGGGCGGCCCGACGCCCGGTCCCGTGAGCGCCGAGCTGCGGCTGCACACCACCCATCCCGACCACCCCGTGGTGATCATTCCATTGCGCGCGGAAGTCGCGGGTGCCCTTACGGTGGCCCCCTCGTCGATGATGCTCATGAACCAACCCGATCGCCCGGTGACCCGTTTCGTAGTGGTGCGGGCGGGCTCGGTACGGGACTTTGAGATCACCGATGTCGAGCTGCCACAGGACGACGTGAATGTACAGATTGCGCGTATCGGGTCGGAAGGTTACCGCATCCAATTGGGCAACTTACGGGGCACCACCAAGCTGCTCGACCAACCGTTGCGGATTTACACCAGCGCCCCCGAAATGCCGGTTATTGAGGTTCCCTTTCAACTGATCGATCATCCCTAAACCAACAGGAGTTCTGCCATGACCATGTCTAAAACCCAAAATATCTTGTCCGCTGTTGCGAATCAATCGCGTCATCGTCGTGCGTGGCGCTGGCCGTTACAGGCTCTTGCAAAACCTCCCGTTCATGAGGGCAGGGCGGAGCCTGCCCCTCCAGAAACTTGCGGAATATGCCTGTTTGCTTGCCGGAGGGTCGACCTCCGTGTCGACCTTGGAGGTTTTGCAAGAGCCTCGTTATTGTGGGTACTCGGCGTGGTCGCCTGCCCCGCGCTGTTGGCCGCACCAACGGCATCCGCGGAAGTCGTCGCGGCGACGGAGCCCATACCGGTGACCACCGTGGCCGACGATGCCGGTGTAACCGGGCGCTTGGATGCCTTGATGGATACCTTGCGCACAGCCGGATTTGACTGGGACGACCACGTTGTGTTCGAACGCTTAGCGGATGAATTTGTGCGCCTACTCGATCCGCACGGGGGGCTGGACACCGAGGCGGTAGCTGAACGGCGTCAGCGGCGGCGCGACGGCTGGATGTACGGTCCGGGCATCCAGTTGACCGTCACCAACGGGGCCGTGACGATTGCCGCTATCCGCGACGATTCGCCGGCCGCCGACCATGAATTGGAAGTGGGTGATAAAGTGATCGAGGTCGATGCGCACCAAGTGGAAAAACGGGGACTGTACGCCTTGACCCGCGCGCTACGCGCCGACGCACCCGACCCCCTGACGCTGGTTACCCGTGATACGGCAGGCGGTACACACACCCAACGGGTGGAGCGGGTGGCCTATCAAGTACCGCCCATCGAACGCGCAGAAATATTGCCTTTCCAGTTGGGCTACATCCAAATCAACCGGTTGCGGGCCGAGGTGGGAACGACCATTGCGGAGAACATCCAGGCTTGGACGGAAGACGAGCTGTACGGTGTAATACTCGATCTGCGCGGGGCCGACGGGGAAGACCTGGAAACTGTAAGCACCGTCGCCAGCCTGTTCGCGGAGGAGGGGGCTCTCCTATACGCCTATCGCGATCGTGACGACCAGGATATTGTGACCGCCCGTGCCAGCAAGCCGATATCCCGGTCATTTCCCATTATGGTGTTGGTGGACGAAGCCACCGCTGGTGCGGCCGAGGTGTTGGCCGCCGTTTTGCGTGACAGCGTGCGCGGGGCGATGCTGTTCGGGCAACCAACGGCCGGCGACTATTTGGTGCATGAAACGTTGACGCTCACAGACGATGTGCGGGTGCGGTTGGCGACCCGGCAGTTGGTTACGGGCGACGGCACGGTTTATACGGGCAAGTCCGGCTTGGTTCCCTCTGTCCACACGGCCGTCTTTGATCCCAAGGAACGTCAACCGGTGCGGTCGGGCCGGACCGAAGTCCTGGACGAGGAGATTGAGCAGGAGCGGTTGTTTTATCGTATTCGCGGTGATGCATCCCTGCGGCGCGCGGTCGATGTGCTGCTCGGCCTGAAAGCCCTCGGTATCGGCACCCGTTAAGCGCCGCGGTGGGCCGGCCGGGGTCGGTCGGCATTCCGGGTTAGTTCAAGGTAGACCTCTTCAAGGCTCGGGGTCGTGGCGGCTAATTCCCGTAAGCTCCACCCGTATTGCGTAGCCAGCTCATAACAGCGTGGCCGCAGGTCGTCGGGCGTCGTGGCTTTCAGGCGGCCAATCCACCAGTCACCATCGGGTGTCAGCTCTACCCCGGTTACACCGGGCAGGCTTTGCAGTCCCTGTTCAATTTCGGCGCGGACGCCTTTTAATTGAATCCGCAAATACTGCGTTTGGTTCAGTTTACGCCGTAGTCCGTCCGGGGTGTCCGCCGCCAGGATGCGGCCCTGCCGCAGGATTAACACGCGGTTACACGTCATCTCCACTTCCGGCAGGATATGCGTACAGAGCAGAATGGTATGGCGCGCGGCCAAGGCGCGGATCAAATCGCGTACCTGCTGATTCTGGTCTGGATCCAGTCCGAGCGTGGGCTCATCCAATATCAATAACTCCGGTTCATGAACCAGTGCATCCGCCAAACCCACCCGTTGTCGATAGCCGCGCGACAAGTGGCCGATCAGTTCCCGCCCCATCGTTTCCAACCCGCACTGTTCCTTGACCGCTCCCAGCGCCGATCGCAGGCGACGGCCATGCAAGCCCTTAATGCGGCCCCGGTAGCGCAGATACTCGTCCACCCGCATTTCGGGATACAGCGGTACGGACTCGGGCAGGTAACCGGTGCGTCGCCGGACCTCCAGCGACTGGGTGAGTACGTCAAAGCCCGCCACACTGGCATCGCCGCCGCTGGCGGTCAGGTAACCCGCCAGCATGCGCATGGTGGTGGTTTTACCGGCTCCGTTGGGACCCAGCAACCCCACCACTTCGCCGCGATCAACGGCAAACGACACATTATCCACGACGGGCTGGCCATGGTAGTTCTTGGTTAGATGCGAGGTCACAATCATCGGATGCAGGATAGAGGAAGCCTGGCCGGAAGGCAATCCATGAAGCATAACAAAATAGGGGCAGCAAGCCGCAAGCTGTGCTAAACTGTTCGAATGAACGTCGGCTCTATCGAAAATACCGGAAAACGCCCACCGGGTAAGGCGCTGCTGCGCCGCCTGGTGATCGGGGCGCGGCCCCGCAACACCATCAGGCGCGCCCTTTTGCTGGCGGGGATTTGTGTGGTGGTCTTTCGGTTCGTGTGGATTCCGGTGTGGGTACAGGGGCACAGCATGGCCCCCACTTTGCAGGACGGCGCATTCCGCTTTGCGCACCGCTTAGGCATTCAACGGCGCCCCCCGCAGCGCGGCGACGTGGTGGTCATTGAGCTGGCGGGCCAGCGCGCGATGTACCTCAAGCGCATCCTGGCCGTCCCGGGTGACGCAGTCCAATTCCGGGACGGCACCTTGTGGGTTAATGGCGAGGAAGTGCCTGAACCCTACGTGGTCTACGATGGGAACTGGAACACGGGCCTTGAGCAGCTGGGACCGGACGAATTCTTTGTGGCGGGCGACAATCGCTCGGAACCGTGGGAATGGCATACCATGGGGGTGGTGGATCGCGAACGCATCGCGGGCCGGGTCGGCAGGTAATAAGGGGGAACATATGCAGTGGGACAAACAACGGATAGGCGTGGGGGTAGCGGTGCTGATCGCGCTGGGGGCGGCGTGGTGGATATGGGGGGCGGACCGGGATGCCCGGCAGATCAATCGGCAATTCGATCAACTGGTTGAGTTGTTGGAAAAACGTGCAGACATACCCCCGCTACGGATGATGGCCCGTGCGCGCCGGACGACAGAGTTTTTTACTGACGATGCGGAAATTCGCCTGTCACCGCTGGTGGAGCGGGCCTTGTCGGTGGACGAGATTCCTGCGGCCCATCATCTGGTACATTCACGGGTGGCACAGCTCACGCTGCGTATCAGTGATCGGCACTTGGATATTGACGCCGAACGGCAAGGGGCCGTCATGCGCGTCACCGTGCGCAGCGGGGTACGCACGCATCAGGGGTCGCGGGAAAACCGGTTGGACGAGTTCCGCGTGCAGTGGGTCAAGGAAGACGGGACCTGGCTCATTCAATCGGCCGAGATCGTGTCCGCCATTCGTGCCCCACGCGCGGTGGGCGACTAACCCGCGCTCTCTGCACCTGATAGCAATACCGCCAACAGCCGGTTGCGCTGTAAGAAGCTGAGGTCCCTACCATCACGAGCCGGGAACTCATCGAGGCCCTCAACTAACACAGGTTTATCCGCAAACGAAACTGTAACCGCCCACGCCTTGTCCGCGTGGCTACATTCGGAAGTCAGATATAGGGCGCACCCGGATATGGCTGTCCAGTGAGTAGCCGCGCGTTCCGGGGTATACGATCCAGCATTCGTCCAGTGCAGTGTCGTTCATGGCGATCCGCATGGAACGCGTAATACGCGGGGCATCCGCGCGCTTGCATTCCACCCCGATGCGCCTGCCCTTCACTTCCATAAGCAGGTCCAGTTCCGACCCGCTATGCACAGCATAAAACCAGGCTTGGTCCGGTTGCAGCGCCTGTAGCACTTCCTCACAGGCAAACCCTTCCCATGATGCGCCTAGCTTGGGGTGGGTGAACAGGTCGCTTGCGCTGTGAATGCCGCATAGCGCATGGAAAATGCCGGAGTCGCGAAAATAAATTTTGGGCGTCTTTACCAGCCGTTTACCAAGATTGGCATGCCAAGGGAGCAGGCGACGGATCATGAATGTCTGTTCCAATGCATCCAGATACGCCCGTGCAGTATTCGGGGCAACGCCCAGCGAGGAGGCCATTTCACTGCCGTTCCACAACTGCCCATGGTAATGGGACAGCATGATCCAGAATCGGCCCATCAATGCAGGGGAAAGACCGAATCCGAGGGCGGCCAGATCACGCTCCAGAAATGTCCGAATGAAGTTTTTGCGCCAGGCTACGCTATCTTCATTGTTATTCGCCAAAAAGGCGCGGGGAAAGCCGCCACGCAGCCACAGCGTATCCTGGACACCGACGGGTAACTCGCCAAGATCGAATCCGCGCAACTCGATGATTTCAATGCGACCGGCTAGTGATTCCGATGCCTGTCGCGAAAGTTCCGGGGAAGCACTACCCAAAAGCAGGAACGTTGCCGGTTGCCCTTCGCGATCTGCGAGAACACGTAGCACAGGAAACAGGCTCGGCTGCCGTTGCGCCTCGTCAATGACCACCAGTCCGCGCAGTGATTGTAGCACTGTCATGGGATTCTCCATCGTCTGTGCAACGACCGGATCCTCCAAGTCGAAATATTGCGGATCATGTGCGGCCATCAACTGCCGTGCCAGCGTAGTCTTTCCGCACTGCCGGGGTCCCAGCAGTGCAACCACCGGATTCCGTCCAAGGGCCTTCTTCAGACGCAGCTGGTATCTTTCACGCGTAATCATGGTTGAAATATTGCATCATAACTGCAAGATATCAAGTTTAAAATCTTTTTTAATGCGTTGGCTTAAAGCCTACAGTCGTCTCGCAGTCAGGAGAATGGTCGCCTCCGCACTCGTTTGTACGGCGGGGCAAAACATAGAACGCACGCCACCGCTGGCTAATGCGTGCTGGCTTGTCGCGGCGCGGCGGTTGCTTTATGCTGCGCTCCCGTGAATACTCCATCGATCAGGCAAGCGCGGCACTTGGCGGAACTTTATCGCTTGTGCGCGGAACAATACGGTGCGCTGCCCGCTTTCGCGACCCGCCGGACCGCATTGGAGTGGACGCCGCTTTCGTTTCAACAGTTATACGAACGAGGCCAGCGGGTCGCTGGCGGATTGATGGCACTGGGTGTGCAACCGGGTGACGCGATCGGAGTGATCAGCGATAACCGCGTCGAATGGCACATTGCGGAAACCGGCATCCAACTGTGCGCGGCTGTCAACACCCCGCGCGGCACCGATGTCACGGACGAGGAATGGCGCTATATTTTCAGTCACGCCAGCGTGCAGGTGGCGATGGTGGAAACCCCGCAGGAACTTAAACGCCTGAACCGCTTGCGGGCAGATTGGCCCGCGCTTAAGGAAGTGATCCTGCTGCATGGCGACGTGCCCCCGGGCGACGCGGCCCGGACCTTGGCGGACTGCGAGGCCTTGGGGGCCGACTACCTGTCGGCGCATCCGGATGCAATTGCCGGGCGGGAAAAGGCCTTGCACCCCGATGACCTGTTCACGCTGATCTATACCTCAGGCACCACGGGCCACCCCAAAGGCGTGATGCTGACCCACGCGCAAATGATGTCGCAAATCCGCAACGTGCCCTTGGAACTGAATTGCACGGACCGGGTACTTTCCATTTTGCCGATCTGGCACATCTTCGAACGGATGTTCGAGGTCTTTACCTTGAGCCGGGGCGTGTGCACCTATTACACGTCCATACGCACACTGGGCGATGACCTGCAAAATGTAGAGCCCACCTTCATGGGCTCGGCGCCGCGCTTGTGGGAAAGCCTGCATCACCGGATTGTGCAGGGGATACAACGGGCCCACCCGCTGCGCCGTCTGCTGTTTCACACCGCCTACGGTCTGAGTCGTTGGTACCGCGCCTCCTTGACCGCCATGCGCGGTGAAACCCTGTCCCCGCCGCCAGCCCGGTGGTGGGTACGGGGGGCGTGGCAGGCCATGCACGCGTTACGCTGGCTGTGTGTGCTGCCTGGGTACGGATTCTTCAACGCGGCCGTGCTGGAGGCCGTTCGGCAAAAAGCGGGCGGCTGCCTCAAGGCCACCATCTCAGGCGGCGGCGCGTTGCCCCCCAGTATCGACGCTTTTTTCCGCACCATCGGTATCGATGTGCTGGAAGGATACGGACTAACCGAAACCTGCCCGGTCCTGGCGGTCCGCGTGGCGGGCAAAAAGGTGCGCGGCACCGTGGGGCCGGTTATTCCCGAAACAGAATTACGCATTGTCGATATCGAGACCAACGAAATCCTTTATCCGGTGGCACCGGGAAGTTCCACTGCTGGCACCGACCAAAAAGGCGAAATCCAAGTACGCGGTCCCCAGGTGATGAAAGGCTACTTCAAGGACCCGGAACTGACCCGGACCGTGCTAGCGGAAGACGGGTGGTTTCGTACCGGCGACCTCGGAGCTGTGACCTGGCAGGGTTGTCTCCGCATTCTGGGACGCTGCAAGTCCACCATTGTCTTGCTCAACGGCGAAAATGTGGAACCGGAACCGATCGAAGCCCGCTTGCGCCAATGTCCCCATATCGAAAATGTGGCCGTGATGGGACAGGACCGCAAACACCTCTACGCGCTCGTGGTCCCGGATGAAAAAGCATTTCGGGCAGAAGGTCATCCAGCCCGTCCCCTGGCCGAGCTGGCGGCGGACCAGGAAGTGCACCGTCTGATCTGGGACGAAATTCGTGAGGCGCAGCGACATCCCGGCGATACCGGTCGTCATCCGGCCATCCACGCGATCCGGCTCCTGCCGGAACCCTTCACGCGCGGGGCCGAATTGACCAACCTGTTCAAGCTGAAACGGCACGTGGTGGAAACAAAGTACGCCGACGTCCTAGCAGAACTTTACGCCTTGGAAAATCCCGGGCCGACGCAACGAAAGGAGCGGCGATGAACGGTGAAGAAACGTTAATCCTGCACGCCGTGGACCAGGCCCTGCTGGCCTTGATGATTGTGATAATCATGTTCGGCATGGGGGCCGGCCTGACCGTCGCGGATTTCCGGGCGGTGGCCCGGCGCTGGCGCTTGGTAGCCATCGGCTTCGGCTCGCAGTTCGGGCTAATGCCGTTACTGGCTTTCGCCCTGGCTTGGGGCTTACGCTTGGAACCCGCCCACGCCATCGCCTTGATTCTGGTGGGCACGCTACCGGGCGGCTCGACCTCCAACATGTTCACCTACTTTGCACGTGGGGCGGTGGCCTTGAGCATATCCATGACCACGGCGTCCACGCTGGCGGCGCTGTTCATGATGCCCCTGCTGCTGCACATCTACACGCCGATGTTTGCCGCCCAGTTGGCGGCCCACGGGGTGGACGGGACTGCGCATGAATTTGTGATTCCCGTGGGCAATATCATCATGTCGCTGGTACTGGTGCTGGTTCCGGTCATCGGCGGCATGATCCTGCGCCGCTACTCACGCGGTTGGGCCAAGGCCGCCGAGGATACGGCCGGCTTCATGGCCATGATTGTGATTGTCTACCTGATCACGAGCACTTTTATCCGGCATTTTTCGCTGGTACTCACCACCGCGCCCCAGGTGTACATAGCGGCGATTACGGTGGGGCTGAGCGGGTTCTTTTTCGGTTTTATCGTGTCGCGATGGTGCGGGGCGTTTCCCATTCATCAGCGGGCGATCGCCCTCGAAACCGGCATTCAGAATGGCCCGATCGCGTTTGCGATCATTCTGCTGAGCTTCGATTCCATAGCGCTCAAGAACCAGATGTTATGGCTCGGAATCCTCTATTCCACATTCATCGTCATCACCTCCTCCGTGTTCACCCTGTGGCTGCGGCGCCGTGGCCAACGGGACTGGGAAATCACCAAGAACACGCTGGTCCATCGGCGACTCTTCGGTCACCACTTTGTCTCGCGTTATCCGCCCGCGTTCGTGCCCGCCCGCATCCGGCACGATCCGGCCCAGGGCGGCCTGGAAGAAACCAAACGTGATGCGGGCACATAGGGGTATTCTCACGCTTCGTTCTATGTGCTAGCCTTTCCCCATGAACAGACCTACCTCCAGCACTAATCATCGTATGTCTTCACCCACCACTTCGCCGGGCATGCTTCAGCGCTACGCACGCTGGCGGGAATGGCCGTGCTGGCTCGGCCTGCTGGCCGTGGCATTTAGCGGTATCCGAACGATTAGCCATGCTACGTTTTGGACCCATTTGGCAGCCGGTCGCCATATTGCGCAAAATGGTATTCCACGTGTGGAACCCTTTACATGGGCTGGCGCCGAGCAAGCCTGGGTCGATACCAGCTGGCTCTATGACCTGCTGCTGTATCGCCTCTGGTCGTGGGTCGGCGCACCGGGGGTTACGCTGCTGCACATCATCATGGTGGTGACGGCCTTTTACCTATTGCTGGACGTGGCCCGCCCACTGGCCGGCCCATTGGCGCGCGGGTTTGCCTTATTACTGGCCAGCTGGTTAACCCTATCCTCGTTCGATGTGGGCTCAAAATGGGCAGGCGTGCTGCTGGCGGCCATTTTTTTACGGATACTGGCCCGGCCTAAAGGTCCTCCCTGGCAGGTAGCCGTTTGGCTAATACCCCTGTATATCCTGTGGGTGAACCTGGATGCCTCCTTTCTGTGGGGACCGGTCCTGGTACTGGTGTTCAGCACGGAAGGTTTCTTGCGTCACACCGACGAATCGGCCGCCTACGCGGAGCGGGCGGGTATTTATTTATTACTGGCCCCCACCTTATGTGTGGTTTCGCTGCTTAACCCCTACGGTTTCGATATTCTGCCAGCTGTGTTTACGGGCGGGATACCCTTGCAACTTGAAAATGGCGGGTCCCCGTTCAGCGGATTGTTCCCTGCTCTGTTTACCCGTAACTTGATCTACGCCATCCTACTGCTAGGGGCAGGTGGCTTGTTGTTCTGGAAGAAGCGCCTCCCGCTGGCACTGACCACGATTGGCATGATCAGTGCGTTTTGGGTGGTACGCTGGACGCCGCCTAGTCTGCCCTTTTTTGCCCTGTTCAGTTTTCCGTTTTGTGCCCTGAGCCTACAGGCCATTGGACAACGAATTACGGAGCGGGCCGCGCCGGCAAACCCGAACGTGGCACCCGCCAATGCGCTGCGCCGAATAGCGGTAGTGCTGCTGTTGATCGGGTGGACCGGTTCACTGGCCGGGTGGATCAGCAACCGCTACTATGTGCACATGGGACATTCGTCCGCCTTCGGTTTCGGGGCGGTGGAATCGGTCTATCCGTCCAACCTTGAAACGGTCCTTAACCATCCCGCATTCCCGGCAGCCGTACTGAACTTGCCGAGCGACGGCGGTTATCTCGCATGGGCCTATCCGCATATCAAACCGTTTATCGATGTCCGCGCCAGCGCACACGGGGCGCAACGCTACCGCCGGTTGCTGCGTGGATTGATGGGCGACCCGGTTGCCTGGGAGGAATTGGAGGAACGCTGGTTGCCGCAGGCGGTTATCTTGACCAATCACCGGCCACCCAGCTTGGAAATTGGGCAGCACCTGCGTGCCCGGCCGGATTGGGAGCCGGTGTATTTCAACGGCACCACGACCGTCTGGATTTTGGCCACCCCGGAACGCGCGGAGCTGCTGGCGCAACGGAACGACTGGCTGGCCGAAGAACTGGCCACACTGGAAGCGGCGCGGCGGACCTATCAGGCGCAATTAGGACGTTGGCGTCGCCCCCCGCTACCGGCTCCCCTGCTTGGGGCTGCTACGATGTTTCACCTGCAAGGCCAACACGCCGCCGCCGCCACCTGCTACGCGTTAATCACGCAAGGGGCCCCCAACATGTCGACCGCCCCGCTATGGTGGGGCATTAACCTGACGCACCTGCAGCAACACGCGGCCGCGACCTCCGTTTTGCAGCGCGCCCTCGACCGATTGCCGTCCCGATCAGACCATGCAATCCAAGCCCGACTCTATTTAGGGATTAACGCGCTTGAACAAGGAGCAGCCGAGGAAGCTGTCCGCTCGTTGCGCCACGTCGTGAACTTGCAGCCGGAGTATGGGTGGGCTTGGCTCTGGCTGGAGCGCGCTTACCAACAGGCCGGACGCCCCGCCGAAGCCCGTCAGGCCCGCGCACAAGTGGAGGCGTTGATGACGGACTTGCCTTCGACCGCCCTGCCGACGATCGACGAGGAGGAGGAACCCGGCGTGGGCAACCCGTTTGTGCCGTAGGGAGGGACTTGTGGAACACACCCAGAAACCACATACCATCTGGATTCTGATCGGCGGCTGTCTGCTGGCCTTTCTGATTGCGGCCGTTAATGCCGGCCTTTTTTTTGAAGTGGGCAATTCCGTGGCCCAGATGAGCGGTGAAGTCACGCGCCTCTCATGGGCGATGTTGGAGGAAAACCGGGCGTTGCTGGGACAGAACGTTACGCTGGCCGTGCTGGCCTTCCTGGCCGGGGCCACGCTGGCCGGTTATACCTTGCACCATCCCACGCTGGACCGGCGCTTGCCCTACGGCCGCTGTCTGATGTTCATTGGCGCCTGCCTGTGGGTGGCCCACGCCCTGTTGCCCCAGTGGCCGCGGGGCGCGTTGGCCTGCGGCGGGTTCGCCGCCGGATTTCAGAATGCGCTGGCCACTCATTACCGCGGCATCATTCTCCGTACCACGCACATCACCGGGCTGCTCACCGATATCGGCAGCCATCTCGGCATGATGCTGCGCGGCCACCGGATTGCCCGCTGGAAAATTGGTGTGCCGGCCGCCGTGATCCTCTTTTTCTTTGCCGGCGGGCTCGTCGGCGCGTGGCTGTTCCAGCTCGGACACGCCTATCTCCTGTGGCTGGGCGGTGTCTATGTGGTGAGCGGAGCCAGTTGGTTTATTATCCAACGCGTGGTCCTCAAAATCGACCACATCAGCCGACCCGCCGCCGCGTGGCGATCTGACGAATAAAGGCGGCTTCAAACACCGTGCGGGCGGTAACGTTTCGCCCCAGGCGCCGGGCCATTTCCTCCACGGCGGCGACCCGGCGCAACGCGCGGCTGTAGGGTAAACCTTCCGCCTGGGCCGCCAACACGGCCCGCTCAGCGGGAAAATGCAAAGGCACGGTCTCAGCCGCGCCCAGCACCAAATAGAGCAAATCGCGTTGCCAATGCAGGATGACCTTCAGAATCTCCGCGCGCCCCTCGCCTACCGCCGCCGAGACGCGGGCATCGAATTCCTTGGGGTTTTCCGTGTCCTCGCGTGTCAGCGCGTCTTCCACCGCCGCCCGGACTTCCTGCAACAACCCGCCCAACGCGTCCGCCGCCAGCAAGGCCTCGATGGGGGCATCACCCTGATACGTGCGTAAAATAGAAAGTACGGCTTCCATCTGGTCCGACGCGAGCGCGTACCCGTCGTCCGGCAGGGTGACAAGCTGGCAACGCGAGCGGATCGTCGACAACAATTGCTGGGGCGCAGCCGTCAGCAACAATAGCAGGGCCTGGCCCAGTGGTTCTTCCAGCGTCTTCAGCAAGGCATTGGACGCCTGCGGGGTTAACCGGTCCGCATCGTAAATCAGCCCCACCTTCCAGCCGCCCTCCAGCGCCGACTGCTGAAACAACGTGATGAGCTTGCGCACATCATCGATACCGATTCGCCGTGATTTCAGGGCCGGCTTGATCCAGCGCACGTCGGGATGGGCGTGTTCCGCCAGGCGCCGGGCCACGGGGGCGTCCGCATCCGCAGCACCGTACAGCAGGTGCAATGCCGCCTGCGCAAAGGCATCGGCGTTGCCGCGCGGGGAACCGGCCACGATATAGGCGTGCGCCAGCCGACCGGTATCGTGGGCGTGTTTAAATCCCGTCCAAGCGGCCCCAAACGCTTCAGCCGCATTCACGTTGTACCCACTCCCAGATGTTGGCCGCCACCTGATCTTCGGTTGCCCGGGCGTCGATGACGCGAAACCGCTGCGGCCAGCGCTTGGCCAGTTCCAAGTACCCGTCCCGCACCCGCTCGTGAAAGTCGCGGGCTTCCTGTTCAATCCGGTCCAACGATTGATGGTTGGCTGCGTGCCGGGCCGTGATCCGTTCAAAGCCTTCCGCGCACGGCACATCCAGCAGCAGGGTCAAGTCCGGTTGGGTTTCGCCAATGGCAAAATCGTTGATCGCAATCATCTGTTCGCGGTCAAACCCGCGCCCGAACCCTTGATACGCCACTGTCGAGTCCGCAAACCGGTCGCAGACCACCCAGTCGCCGCGTTCAAGGGCTGGCCGGATAACGTGGGCCACCAGTTGAGCCCGGCTGGCGGCAAACAACAGCACCTCAGCCGGCGGGCTAATGGTTTCGCCCGTGGTTTGGTGCTGCAAGATGTCCCGGATCGCTTCACCGGTCGGCGTGCCGCCCGGTTCACGGGTATACACCACCGTGCGCCCCGCCGCTTCCAGCCGCGCAATCAGCCGTTTGGCGTGCGTGGTCTTGCCCCCGCCTTCCGGCCCCTCAAATGTAATAAATTTGCCGCGTACACTCATAACGAATAAATCAAGCATCGCACATTACCCCGCCATGATGCAAGGCGCTACACACAACCATGCGCGTTTACTTCGCCGCAGACTAAACCTTGATCAGAACGGTATCATGGGGTATTTTGACAACATGAAGAGTTGTCTGGCTTGGTATAATGAGCCACGGTGGGGGAGTTACCATGCAGATTAGTTTTGTCCAACGAACCCAGCGAAGCAGGGAAGGATTCACCGTGAAGAAAAACAGGAGGCGCGTCGTCTAATCGGTAGCGAGGATTCATGATGAAGAACCGTAAAATCCAACACAGGACACGTTGGGTCGGCTGCTGGCTGTTGTTGGGCGGGTGGTTTCTCGTGGGTAGCGCGGTGGCCGGCGAAGTGCGCGTGGGCGATTCATCGGCCATAGTGGAGGAACGCCTGGGCGCGCCCCAGGGCGTGATTGAAACCCCGTCTGTGACGTGGTGGTACTACGAGCGTGGCCGGATCCAAATGGTCGACGATGAAGTGGTGGCGGTCGCGTTGATTTCAGCGGAGGAAGCCGCTGCACGCGCCGCACAACGCGCAGCGGACGAACAGCGTCGACGTGCCGCCCGGGCGGCTCAACAGGAACAGCGCCGGCAAGCGGGGTACGCCCTTAAACAAGCCCGCCTGCAAGACCCGTATTTCATGAACCGACCGGCGCGGGAACAAGTTGATTTCTGGCGCGAATTTCAAGTGCGCTATCCGGAAATACCCGTTCATGCCCCGTACGCCGCCGCGCTGGAACGCCAACTACGGGAAGAGGAGCAGGCCCAGCGCCTGCGCGACCAGGAACGCCGACTCGCAGAACTTGAAAGGCGTGTCCAAGCGGCCGAAGCCCGGACACAACCAGTTGGGTGGAGCACCTATGCCGCCCCGGTGGTCTATCACAGGGGGACGCCCGGTTACTATCGTGACCGGCGGCAATCGGTACGGGTAGTGGGCGGAACGCGTACGAGCGGTGCCAGGGTCCATATTGGTCATTCCTCCCAACGACGTGAAACGCGGACGCGACCGGTCGTTACCGATCCTTCCCGGCTTGACCGGGTATTCGGGCCGTGGCCGACTTCCAGTCAGTCACCATTCACGTCGCGTCAGCGCCCGGCAGGCACGTTCGGGTCGGTCCATATGTCGACCGGATTTTGATCGTTGGTGGTTAGCTCGCGTAAAAAAACCGGGCCGTCCAGCGGTTGAGCAGCCAACACGCGCCTAGTGTGAACGCGATAATCCAGCGCAGGGGGTCGTTTCCTGACCCCATAATCACCGCCGCGTGCCAAAAAAGGCTGGCGGCAATCAGTCGTCCGATCCAAGGAGGCAAGACGTGCGTGATGCCGGGTAGGCGGTGGCGGGCAAAAGGTCGCAAGGCCTGTGCCCCGCGCCAAGCCGTGACGCTGCCGATCAAGATCAGGGCCAGGAAGCCGACGGGAGGTTCCCAGTGGTGACGGGCCAGCAGCGGGGCAAATAGGAGCGCGCCCACACTCCATACGAACAACGGGGCCCAGCGGTCTGCCTTAGGCCGATGCACCTCCATCTCCCGTCGTGCCAACCGACTGACGGCGATAATATACGCCGCGGTCACCAGCAGGGCCACCCCTACCGGCTTGTGGGTCCAGGCCTGCGGTTCGCCCGCTGCCGCCACACCTAACAACAAGCTGAGTCCACGACACATGCCCAGCAGGGTAATGCCGAGACCTGCGTGGGCTTTACCCATCCGGTTGTAGCAGAAAACGGCGAGCAGCAGCACCGTCCCGATGCCCAGGCCGATGGTGCCCAGTGGAATACACGCCAGCCAGCCCAGCACGGCCAGTACCCCGGCCGCAGTCCGCACGGCGCGTGGCGTCAGGTCCCCGCGCGGTAAAGGCCGATCGGGCCGTACGCGCAAATCCTCCGCGTAGTCGTAATAATCGTTCCACGCCAAGCCCGCCATGTAAAAGGCCAAGCTGGCGGTCAAGGCCCAGCCCACCTGTCCCCACGCAGTCAGCGGCCCGGAATGCGCGAGCACGAAACCCGCCAACGGTTCACCGGGCACGGTGAACAAGTTGGGCAACCGGAACAATTGGGCCCAGGCCCGTCCGCTGATCCGCTGGGTTATTTTACCCACCGGCATACCCGCAACACTCACATGCTCCTCGCTCGCCCAAAATGTCTACGTGCTTGAGTAACGCCTTCGCAGCCATGGTTTTGACTCGTTGAATCCCTTGCCTGCTTGGAGTCATTAATTTCATCGTCTTCACTTAAGAGCAGTGCACATCATATGAGTGTACACTGTCAAGCAAACTGGCCGATTGCTCAGCTAGGAAGGCGCGTGGATAAAAGCTGAAAAGGGGGTGGTGAAGTTTTAATCCCCCGAGAAACGACTAACCCCTTAATCCGCGTTTTTTGCTGCTTTGCGTGATCACTTCGATCCCGAGACCGAGAATGATTTGCCCGTTTGATGGACGAGGTGGCCCATGATGCGTTAGGGTGATGCTTGTTATGGTTAGTATGCATCGTCAAAGCAGCTCGTTCCTTATCATCAGTTTTGTGCTGTTATGGAATTCCGGATTCATTGGTGTCAAATTCGGACTGGACTACGCAGGCGTCTATACCTTGTTGGCATGGCGCTACTGGTTACTGTCCGGCCTGCTGGCGCTTTGTCTGGGCTTGCGCGGTCAGCTGCGCTGGCCGGGTTTACATGCGACCGCACTGACCGCACTGGTCGGATTGTTCGCTCATGGGGTATGGCTGAGCTGCGTCATGATTTCGCTTGAACTCGGAATTCCGGCCGGCATCGTGGCCCTGGTTGTCGCACTACAGCCTATGACCGTCGGCGCCCTGGCCGGTCGGGTGACCGGAGAACCGGTTTCGGCGAGAAGCTGGATCGGCCTTGTGATCGGATTTAGCGGCGTGTTCATAGCCGTAATGAGTCGTGCTCGCATGGATGAGACCGTCTCGTCCCTGTTGTATCTGGTGCCGTTCGGCGCGGTGATTGCCTTTACGGTCGCCAGTCTGCTGCAGCGCAGGATCGAGGTCTATTCGCCAGCCAATCACATACACGTCAGCCTGGCCTTATTTTATCAGGCACTGGCCACAGCGGTTATTGCCATATTGCCGGCGTGGTGGCTGGAAGGAATGCAGACTAAATGGACGCTGTTGTTCATTGCCATCCAAGCCTGGTTGGTGGTGGCGGTTTCGCTGGGTGCCTATGCCTTGATGTGGCAACTAATTGAGCGCATGGACGCCACCCGCGTGGCTAGTCTTTTCTACGTGGGGCCGCCGGTCACCATGACGATGGCCTGGCTTGCGTTCGGTGAGACCTTAACCGCTAGCGATCTGATCGGTTTGACGGTGGCGACCCTCGGAGTGGCGGTGGTGTACAAGGTCCAGTCAACTCGATAAGGACAGCAAGCACAGAGGGAAACAGAAATAGTGCCGCTTTTCTGCCTTGGCAGGCCGTATTAAGCTTTCAATTGCGTGCGTAGCTCGGCCGGAACGGCCTCGATTGCCGCCGGTACCTGTGCGGGTTGTTTGCCGCCGGCTTGCGCCTTGTGCGGTTGGCCGCCTCCACCTCCTCCTGCGTGGCGGGCAATGGCTCCGATTAGCTGGCCGGCGTGCAGACCGCGTTCAACCCAGTCCGCACTGACCGACGCCACAAACGCCGCCTTGCCGTCGCCGTCGCCGCCCAACACGATCACGCCCGACGCGAATTTTGGGCGTAGCCCGTCCAGGACCTGACGCAAGGCCGCCATGTTCTGGCCCGGCAAGACCGTCGCGATGCAGGGTACGTCGTCGATGAGTTGTTGCTGGTTGATTAGCTCATCGGCGGCCGCCTGGCCGGCCGATGCGGCTTGCGCCTTGAGTTTTCGTTCCAGTTGCTTGTTCTGCTCAATTAACGAGTCGACCCGCGTAATCAATTCCTCGGCCGGCGCACTGAAGCGCTGGGCCAGCTCACGAATCAGCGTGTGTTCGCGTTGCGTCCAGGCATGAGCCGGTTGACCGCAGACGGCTTCAATGCGGCGCACGCCCGCCGCGACAGACGTTTCGCCCACAATCCGGAACAAGCCCAACTCGCCGGTAGCCGTGACGTGGGTGCCGCCACACAACTCCCGGCTGTAGCCGCCAATATCCACCACCCGTACCTCATCGCCGTATTTTTCACCGAACACCGCGACGATGCCTGAACCCGGCACGTCCTTGTACGCCATGGTATACGTGCGGATCGGAGTGTTGCGCATAATCCATTCGTTCACGCGCTGTTCCAGCGTGGCCAGCGTTTCCGGCGGTACCGCCTCGTAATGCGTAAAATCGAAGCGCAACCGGTCGGGTGCCACCAGCGACCCGGCTTGGCGCACGGTGTCACTAACCTGCTCACGCAACGCCGCGTTGAGCAAGTGGGTGGCGGTATGATGATCCTGAATCTGTTGTCGCCGTGCGGCATCCACCTGCGCGGTTACGGTGGCGCCCACGCGCAAGTGTCCGCGCACCATGTGTCCATAGTGCACAATAATCCCGGGCAACGGGCGCTGTGTGTCCCTCACCGCAAAGGTGCCGTCCGGGCCGTGGATCGTGCCCTGATCCCCCACTTGCCCGCCAGCTTCGGCGTAGAACGGCGTGCGCGCCAGAATCAACTCGCCTTCCGCACCTTCTTCCAGCACTTCCACCGACGCGCCCTGCGACCAAATGGCGGAGCACGTCGATTCCATTTCGTATTGGTCATAGCCGTCGAACACGGTTTCGATGCCCTGTTGGGCCAAGGCCCGCAAGGACTCCTGTTGCTCCGCCGCAGTCCCGTCCCGGCGGTCACCCCGGGCGCGCGCACGTTGTTCCTCCATCAAGGCATCAAAGGCCGCTTGATCGACTTGCAACCCGTGTTCCGTCGCCATCAACGCGGTTAAATCCAGCGGAAACCCGTACGTATCGTACAACTTAAACGCTTCCGCGCCGGGAAATTGGGTGGATTCCGCCTGCTTCACCTCGTCCACCACTTCCTGAAACAGGGTCAGGCCGCGCTCCAGCGTGGCGGCAAAGCTTTCCTCTTCGGCTTGCAACGCCCGTAGGATGGACGCCTGTTGGGTTTTGATTTCGGGGAACACGTCCCCGAGTGTGGTTACGACCACGGGAAAACATTCCGCGAGAAACGGCTTGCGAAATCCAAGATTGCGCCCATAGCGTACCGTCCGCCGCAACAGGCGGCGCAGCACATAACCGCGGCCTTCGTTCGACGGCAACACGCCGTCCGCGATGGCCACCGACAGCGCGCGCAGATGGTCGGCTATCACGCGCATGGCCACGGCGTCCGCTCCGGCGTACGAGCGGCCCGACAGTGCTTGCAGTTGGGTGATGAACGGCGTGAAAATGTCGGAATCGTAATTCGATTTTTTGCCTTGCAACACCGCCGCCACCCGCTCGAAGCCCATCCCGGTGTCCACGTGCTTCAGGGGTAAATCCTCCAGCGTGCCGTCCGGCTTGCGGTTGTGCTGGATAAACACGAGATTCCAGAGCTCAATCACTTCCGGGGAACCGGCATTGACCAGCTCCGGCCCGCACCCGTCGGCCGTCAGGTCGATATGGATTTCCGAACAGGGACCGCACGGTCCCGTATCGCCCATTTCCCAAAAGTTATCCTTTTCATCGAAACGTAGGATGCGGTCCGGCGCGATAGCGGTCACTTCCTTCCAGAGTGCGAACGCCTCATCATCGGTGCGATAGACCGTGGCCCACAAGCGATCAGCGGGCAGGCCCCAAACGTCCGTCAACAGTTCCCAGGCCCAGGCGATGGCGTCGCGTTTGTAATAGTCGCCGAACGACCAATTGCCCAGCATTTCAAAGAATGTGTGATGATAGGTGTCTATCCCCACCTCTTCCAAGTCGTTGTGTTTGCCGCTGACCCGGATACATTTTTGGGTATTGGCTACCCGCCGGTGCGGGCTTTCCCGCAGGCCCAGGAAAATGTCCTTGAACGGGTTCATCCCCGCGTTGGTAAACAGCAAGGTCGGATCCGTCGGCAGCACCACCGGGGCGCTTGGTACGATCACATGTTCCTTGCGGGCAAAAAAATCGAGAAACGATTGTCTAATTTCCGTGGCGGTCATTTCGCAAAACTCCTTTGTTTGGTCGGGACACAGCATGTGGTCACCGCTCCGATAACGCAAAGAATTTTTTATTCCCGCGCGGGGCTATAACGGGGCACGATATGCGAGCAAAGCCAGGACGGCCACCGCGCCCCCGGTTCCCAGCAGGCACCTGTACCATACGCGCGCCCGCTGCGGCGTGGCGTACAGCCATTCGATGGTGTGGCGGAAGCGATAGGGACTTAGCAGGAGCCACATGGCCCAGATAATCCAGACATAGACCAGCACCGGCACAATCAGGCGCCAGGGCGATGGATGCCAGCGCGCCGCATTCAAAATCGGCACCGCCAAAAACAATAAGAACGCTCCGAGCATGCGCGGGGCCAGCAGTTCGTCCACGAACTGGATCGTCAGCCAGCAGGTCACCAGTGCCAGCAACCATAGCCAGGGCTGGACCCAGGCAAAGCGCCCCAATGGCATTTGGGAGACCCACCACGCTGCCCAGCCTGCGTTTACGACGGTCAACGCGACGGCCCATTTCCGGTTTCGCGGAAATGCCTGCAACCACGTGCGCGTGGCGGCCTCCGCCCGCCAACCGGCCAGGCCCAGTGCCCCCAGCACCACGCCCATCAACAATGCTATGTACTGAAACGTCATATCCCCTTTCCAAATTGAGCCCGCTAACTTAAGCCCTGCCGGGCGCGGATACAAGCCGCTATTCTCATGGGCGGGAAAGTCGTACGTCAACTAGCCGACCAATCCCGCCAACAGCAGTGTGCTTAAGCCGAGATAAATGGTTATCCCGGTAACATCGGTGATGGTGGTCAATAGTGGGCCTGTCATCATGGCCGGGTCTTTGCCCAGGCGTTTGATCAGAAAGGGCAGGCAACCGCCGACTACTCCGGCCACGACCACATTGATTCCCAGGGCCGTCCCCGCCACCAGTCCCAGCAGCCATTGCCCGCGCATGGCGAGTGCAATCATCCCGAAGAGCGCACCCAGCACGACCCCGTTGCAGGCCCCTACAATTAATTCCTTGCGCATGGCTTTGCGCACGTCGCGGATGTGCGCTTCGCCGAGGGCAATGCTACGGATGGCGACCGACAACGATTGAATGCCGACATTGCCCCCCATATCGGTGATCATCGGTAGGAAAGCGGCGAGAATGGCCACTTGGGCGATCGTTTCTTCAAATCCCGTAATAACGGCGACCGCAACGAGGTTAAGGAATACATTGCCAGCCATCCACGGCAAGCGGCGGCGAATAGCCGCGCGCGGACGGGT
>PWVE01000035.1 GCA_003562335.1 PVC group bacterium | reverse complement strand
GCGGAAGCACAGCGGTGCTGATGCTAACGCGCCACGAGCAGTATGGCATGCGCGCCAGCGGAACTTTTATGGCACCCGCCCATATGGGGGCCTACATGGGCACCATCGTTTGTTTGGCCCTCGCCCTGTTGCTGACAAAAAGCGCGGGCGTCTGGCTACGCTTATTTGCTGGCTACGGCTTGTTACTGGCCGTGCCAACGCTTTTCTTGACCGGATCGCGTAGCGGTTGGTTCGGTGCGACCATCGGGGGGACCGTGCTGCTGGGGCTGTGGGCGGGACGTCGAGGCTGGCGTACCCTGGCATTGACGGCTGCAAGTGCGATCAGCGCCGGGGGGATTGGTTTTCTGGCGCTGTGGATGGCATCGGCTATGTTCAGGGACCGGGTAGGATCGGCACTGCGGATTGAAGGGTCGGCAGGCTGGCGTATCGATGCGTGGCAGGATACGTGGTACATGTTTCTGGAGCGGATGTGGTTTGGCTACGGGCCCGGCACCTATCGCTGGACCTATCCGCCGTTCCAAACGTGGAGCGGTTATCGCTGGCTGCGATATGCCCATAATGAATACATCCATTTACTGGCGGAATACGGCATCGTCGGGGCGGCTTTGTTGACAGGGGCGGTGGTAAGCGTGTTGGTGGGAGCCCTGCGACTCTTGAAGCGCGCCCGGTCCGCGCGCGAGGCTGATCTGCTCACGGGCTTTATAGCGGTGTTGTGCGCGGCATTGGGGCACGCGGTTTTTGATTTTAATTTTCACGTGTATGCGCTGGTCCACTTGGTGGTGGCCATTGGTGGTGTGACCTTCGCGGTGTGCGCGCGGGCGGGGCTATTGCGTGAACGGACGGGGGGCAAGCCAGCCGTCATGGCGTCGGGGGCGGTGATCATCTCCGGGTTGGCGATCTGGGCAACTGTGCTGGCCTTCCAAATTGGGACGTCCGCCGCACTGGTGCGACTGGCCGAGGATGACATGGTGAATATCGATTTGCAGCGGCGCGATCCGTATCAGCCCGTCCGCGAGAAGCTGGAGTGGGCCAGGCGTATTGATTCCGCCAATTGGATGCCTTACGCCGGCTTGGGCGACATTGCGCGCAGCCGGGCCGTCTGGCTGCACGATCCCGCCGTGCGCACCCAAACGTTGCAACAGGCGTTGGATTGGTATGCACGCGCCCACGAACGCAACCCCTACGACATGAATGTCATTTATGGGATCGCGCGCATTCGGCAGTTGCTTGGTCAACGCGAACAGGCCTTGGCAGAATTGCGGCGGACGGTGGAATTCTGGCCCGCCAACGTCTTCTATAGTTATCAGCTGGCGTTGCAACTGCATAACCTAGGCCTCAATGAAGAGGCACTGGAAGTGGTGGAAGCCGTGTGGCACCACGAAGGACACGCCGACCCCGGGCTGCGACAATTACGCCAACGCCTGCGCAACCTCGTCCAGGAATGAGCCCCTCGCGCCGGTTGTATCCATCCCCCCGCAAGGCGATTGTGCTGGCGGCCGGTTACGGTTCGCGGATGCAGCCCTTGAGTCGGGATCTCCCCAAAGCGACGATGCCTTTTTGGAATAAATCGCTATTGGCCAGAGCCGTTGAGCGCCTGTATGGCTGGGGTGTTCGCCAGTGCTTGATGAATGTCCATCACGGGGCGACTGAGGTCATCCGTGAAGCGATTGACCTGGGCCGCGCCGGGTGGCCGGTGACACTTTCGTTTGAGCCGGAAATCCTGGGTACCGGCGGGGCATTGCCCCATGCGCGCTGGTTTCTTGACGATGCCCCCTGCTGGCTAATGAACGCGGATGTGGTGCTGGACGGTGTCCCCACAGGGCTGTGCCGGGCCCTGCAAGCGCCCGACACCATTGCGGCCCTGTGGATGCATGCCACGCGCGGACCGCGTACCGTATGTTGTGCCGACGGCTACGTGCAGAACTTTCGAGCCCCGCAGCCGGCCGCGCCGGGCACCGCAACCTTTTGCGGGGTGCAACTGATCCGACCGGAACTGCTGGAATACCTACCGCCACGCGGATTCGCTTCCATCATAGCGGCCTACGAACAAGCGATGGCCAACGGCTGGCGGGTGGCGGCCCACCAGGTACCGGGCACGCGCTGGGCCGATGTGGGTACGCCGACTCAGTATCTGGCCGCCCACGCAGAGTGGGCGCCAGCGCGCGCGCAGCGTGCCACGCATTTCGTCTGTGTGGCCTCTGGTGCCCGGGTGGCGGCCAAGGCGCGCGTCCGTGACAGCGTAATCTGGGCAGGGGCGCAGGTGGGGCCTGCGGCAAGGATCGAGCACGCGATTATCGGGCGCGGTGTGCGAGTCAACACGCGGGTTACGGGCATGGTGGTTAAGGCCACCGATGGCTTGACGCCGAATGAGCAATCCGCACTTGAGTCCGCCGGTTGGCGCTTGGATGCGACGGCCGTGAATCCGCTGCCGCCACGGGGGTCCAATCGATCTTTTCTTCGTCTCTTGTTCGGCCGCAAACGGGCCATGCTGGTGCGTTATCAGACGGCGCGACGCGAGAACGCCTATTACGCCCGCCAAACCCGCTTTCTGTGGCAGCAAGGGTGGCCCGTCCCGGAGGTTATCCACGACTGCCCGGCGGAACAATGGACCTTGTATGCGGATCTAGGCGACGATTCGCTCTTGCAACGCATGACGCCCCGGACCGTGCGTTCGGCCAGGGCCTATTACGATCAGGTCATTGATGAAATCGGTCGCCTGCACGGGCCGATTTCACGGCAGGCCCGCCGTGCCCGCGTGCCGCTGATGCCGCCGTTTACGGCCGCCACTTATCGCTACGAGCGCCAGTTATTTCTTACCCATTTTGTCGCCGCCCGGCTTGGTTGGTCGCCGACGCGCCGGTCCGCGCTGGATCGGGAGTTACGCCTCGTAGCCGCGCACTTGCTGAAGGTGCGGCCGGTATTGATACACCGCGACCTGCAGTCCAGTAACATCCTATTGCATCGGCAGCGGGTGCAGTTTATCGATTTTCAGGGGATGCGATACGGGCCGGCGGCCTACGATTTGGCCTCCTTGTTGTGCGATCCGTATGTGGCCATACCCGCCCGCTGGCAGACGGCCTTGCGGCGACGCTATCAGCAGCAGGCGGTGCCCGGCACGTTTTCGGAAGAGCACTATCGCTGGGCTTGTGTGCAACGATTGGTACAGGTTCTCGGTGCCTTGGCGCGGTTGGCAGAGCTGCCGGGATGCGGCCATTTCGATCGCCACCTGCCGGTGGCGCTGGACCGCCTGCAGCAGGCCCTGTCAGCATGTCCGGAACTGACGCGGCTGCGGGAAGTCCACGCCGCGTGCTCAAAAGGTGAGCGTGTCGCCGACGGATAGTGAGTAGTCGAGGTGGGCGGGAACCTCTATCAGATAAGCCGTGCCGCGCGGCGGCCAGAAGGCCGGGGTAAACGGGCGGAACCGGCGGCGGTGACCAATGACCTGCTTGGCCTCATCCAGAAAGACAAGGTCCAGTGTCTGGAACACGAACAAATTCGATATCACCACCCGTGGCCCCCGTAAATCGAAGAGCAAAACGTAATCGGCGCGCGGTCGAAACATGTAGCCGGTGTGTTTCGACCAGATCCCCGCCGCATGACGCACATGCGGAAACACGATCTCCGTTCCGGCATCGGTCTTGCGTTTGATGGGTGGCCGCGACTTCATGCGGGCTATCTAGACGGCCCGCGCAAACACTGTCAACTGGAATCCGCGAGGACCGACTTGGAACGGTCACTGGGCGGCTTCTATAATCCAGTAGGGCGACCACGGCGGTTGGTTCAGCGTAGCCGATGCGAAACCGGCCTCCGCCAGCAACTGCTGCAACTGCTGCGCGGTAAACACGCGGCCTTGCGGGCTGGTGAGCATCATATTGATTGAGAACAGGTTGGAGAAGAGGGGGCCGTCGCGGTCGGGGTTTAGCATCATGTCCACGACCCAAAAGCGGCCACCGGGCTGCAGGCTTTGACGGACGCGCCCAAACAGGTCGCGGGCCGCATCCTCGTTTTCCTGATGGATTGCGCCGCACAATAAGACGCGCTCGAAACCTGTGGGCCAAGTGTCCCGGTGATAGTCGCCCGGAGCGAACGTAATGCGCGGCTTGGCCGGGCTGTTGGCCGTCAACGATTCCGCCACTGCCAGTACGGGGGGCAGGTCAAACTGGGTTACCTGCAAAGTGGGGTGCTGTTCGGCCAGCAGGCGGCTGAACGTACCCGGCCCGGCCGCAATATCGAGCAGCGTGGTGGCCCCTTGTGGATCCAGGGCCGGCAACAAGGCCGGGGCCATACCCAGCGCCCGGCTGTGCATGCCCATGGCAAACCGCTTGGTTCGTTCCGGGTCGTTTCCCAGATGCGCCCCGGGCGGAAGTACGGGCGCGCCTTGCCGGACGGCCTCGGGGATTCGCCCCCACAGGGGATAGAGGTCCATGTTGAAGCGCAAGGCATCCAAAATACACGACGGACTTTCCCGGCTCAGCAATGGTGCCGCTGCCGGGGTGAGCCGGTAGGTATCGCCTGACTTTTCCAGTAATTCCAAGGCCACCAGTGCATCCAGGACTTCGGCCAGCTGCCGGGGTGCGGCCTTGGTCGTTGATGCCAGGTCCGCCACCGTTTGGTCTTCCACCGACAGGCCGTCAAACACGCCCAATTCCACACCCGCCGACAGTACGGCCGACTTCCAATAGCCGGTCGCCAGGTCCATCAAGCGCCCCATATTCCATTCCGGTTTCTTTGTTGAACTCATAGCCCCTCCTTATTCTATTTGGTGAACGCGAACGGAAGGTCTCATATTTCGGATCGAAAGTCACGAGCCCGCATTGCTTTATCCGCAATCGAGCGTACAGTACCACCAGTATGGACACGTATATCCATTCCATAGCGACGGCGGTTCCGGACACGGTTTATACGCAGCCCTACGCCCGCGACTTCATGAAGCGGCATGTCGCGCAAGATCGCCGCACCGCCCGCACTTTACACCAAATCTATACGCATTCGGGTATCGAGAAACGCCATAGCGTGATCCCCGATTTTGCACCTGACGCCCCCGGCGGCCTCTTCTTTGACGCCTCCACAAACACCCTGCGTAATCCGGGCACAGGTGCCCGCAACGCCTGCTATGCGCAGGAAACAGAACGCATCCTTCAATCCCTGTTTGCCCTCGCCGACGAGCCATTGCAGCCTTCACGCGACACCTTGCGCGACTACGGTAACATGAGCAGTGCCACGGTCTTGTTTGTGTTGGACCGCATCCTGCGCACCCCCCGTCCGGACCGCGCCCCGCTCATTACGATGGCGTTCGGCCCGGGCCTGACCATCGAATACGGGCTGCTGGAATACGTGCCTGCCGCCCGCTCTGTCCCCACTGCCAAGGAACCTGCCCATGAATTGCTGGCTGCGGACGCGTAACACCCAGCTCCGTGAGGCCATGGACGATCCGCAATGCGATCCGGTCCAGCTCGCATCGCACCAGGACTTGTTACGTGCAGGTCGCCAATTCGATTTCGTCATCTCCAATCATGTACTGCATCCCCTGGCCGCTGACGAAGTCCAGCAGCTAGCCACCGATGCCCGCCGGGCTAATGCTCGGTGCGCTTTGCGCTCTGCACGGCTTGCGCCCGCTGGTGGTGGAGCAACGTCACGCGCCCGTTACCCATTCGCGCTCCATCGGCATCCATTCCCCCTCCCTGGCCCTGTTTGAGCAAATCGGGCTGCTCAACGATTTGCTGGACGCAGGTAATCGAATCAACACGGGCACCGCCTACTTGGAAGCCACGCGCATGGGTGATCTCCATTTTTCACGGCAACCCGTTCCGCATCCGTACATTGTCACCTGTCCCCAGTTGGTCACGGAAAGGCTACTGGAGGCACGCCTCAACCAGCTCGCACCCGGGGCCCTGCGTCGCGCCCATCTCGTTGAACACCTGGACGTCACCGATGCGCACTGCACCGTGCGCACCCGCAACGGCACCACCTTCGTGGCCCCGTGGTGTTTTGCCTGCGATGGACACGATAGCTTTATCCGGACCGCCGCCGGGATTCCCGTTACGGCCCACGCCTATCCCGATTCCTACTTGATGGGCGACTTCGACGATCCGCCGGGCACGCGCGACACCGCGGCCGTGCACCTTTGTCGCGATGGCTTGGTGGAATCCTTGTGATCAGTCCCATCGGTGGCCAAGGCATGAACCTCGGCTGGTTGGATGCCGCCGCTTGGGTGGAGGCCCTTCAATCGCCTGATCGTGATGCTTTGGATCGTTGCGGCCATCAACGGCGCAAACGGGCACTGGCCGCCGCACGGCAGGCCGAGTGGAACATGCGGCTAGGCCGACCGTTCCGCTCCATGCATGTACGCGCCACACTGCTACGCGCAATGCTGAGCCCACCACTCAGTGCCTATTTCCTGCGCCGTTTCAGTATGCATTATCTTAAACAGGCTCTTGCAAAACCTCCCGTTCATGAGGGCAGGACGGAGCCTGCCCCTCCAGAAACTTGCGGAATATGCCTGTTTGCTTGCCGGAGGGTCGACCTCCGTGTCGACCTTGGAGGTTTT
>PWVE01000220.1 GCA_003562335.1 PVC group bacterium | reverse complement strand
TGATTATGGCGAGAAGGAAACACCCGTTCCCATTCCGAACACGGCCGTTAAGCTTCTCAGCGGCGATGGTACTGCAGCGTTGGCTGTGGGAGAGTAGCACGTTGCCGGGTTAATTTTGAAAGCCCGCTTGATGATGAATCAAGCGGGCTTTTTTGGCGTACGGACGCAAACGCCCGACCAGCCCAGACGAGCCGTCGCTTGGATGCGTTTGTGCCGGGCGGGGTTACAGCCGATATTCGGTCATCAGCCGTTTTTCGGTTTCGCCTTCGACAATGGCGGCCCGGACTTCCACGTAGGGGACCAACGGAGAGTTGTGGAGTTTGCGGCGCAGCAAGTTGTCCATCTGGAATATACCGGCGGAATTATGCAGCTCCACGTCAATACGCACGGGCCGTTCCTCGCCTTTGCCGATGTTCACGGATTTCACCGCCAGTGCGGATACGGAATGGATGTTGATCTGGCCGGAATCAAACGGAATGCGCGACCGCCCTTCGGTCATATCCAATGCGTCCGCCAATTTGACGCAACCCGCTTCAATGGTCAGGCAGCGTTGTTCGGAGCTGTGGGCAATGATCGCGTGCAGCGTTTCGCTGACCAAAGCCGTCAACACCGGCTCTTCGTACAAGGGCTGCAACAACTGGCGCGCCTTGGGATAGGCCATGATCAGGCTGTAACGTTCGTGGTCGTCGCGATGAATGGCAATCCCAATATCGTGCAGCGCGGCCGCCAGCAGCACGACGATTTCGGCGTCGTCCACGGTTAGTCCATGGTCCTTCACCAGGTGGGGGGTAACGCCGCCGGCCACCAGTAAGCGGAACACGCGCAAAGCCGCGTTGGCGACAATGCGAATGTGGATTTCACCATGGTCGCTGATACCGAAGCGGTCGACCGCGTTGATGTTGGCACTGCGCCAGAGCTGGTTAAGCTCGGCGTCCGCCGCGATCAGGTCGATTAACTTTTCCAGCTTGGCGTTATCTTTAACCGGTACACGTAAAGCCATGATCGTGCTCCTGATGGTCTGCTCACCGGCGGCGGGGCCGTCGGCCGTTGCCGCCGCCGCTAGGGCGGCCACCCGTGCGCCGGGGGCCTTCGGAACGCGGCTTGCGAACCACTTTGTATTGGGGTGGGGGTAGCGGCTTCAATAAATCCTCGGCTGGGTGTTCACAAGGCAGGGGATGTCCGATGAAGGCTTCCACGTCGGGAATGGCGAAGGAATCGAGTTCGCAGGCGAACGAAATGGAAGTGCCCGATTCGCCCGCGCGTCCGGTACGGCCGATGCGGTGCACATAATCGTCCGGATCCATCGGCATGTGGTAATTGATCACGTGACTGATCCCCTCGACATGCAGGCCGCGCCCGGCGACATCGGTGGCGACCAGTACCCGCACCTTGCCGGCCTTGAAGTCGTCCAGCACGCGTACACGCTTCTTTTGGTCGACGGCCCCGCTAAGCAACGCCGTCTCGAAACCATAGGATTTTAGGTGGTCACACAGCATGTCCGCCTGGTCCCGGCGGTTGCTGAAGATCAAGACGCGGTCCGGTTCCTCCTGCCACAGCAAGTTGAGCAGCAGCGTGAATTTCTCTTCCTGGGTGGTAATAAAGACCCGCTGGTTTACCGACTCGGCCGCAATGCGTTCCGGCTCGATTTCCACCGTCTCCGCTTTGCGCGTCCACTGTTCGGCCAGGCGCACGATGTTGGGGGTTAAGGTGGCACTGAACAGCAGGGTCTGGCGTTGTTCAGGATGCGGCGTCATGCGCACGATCTTACGCACATCGGGACTGAAGCCCATGTCCAGCATGCGGTCGGCTTCATCGATCACCAGGGTTTCCACCTTCTTCAGGTGCACGACCTTGCGTTGCGCAAAATCGAGCAGGCGGCCGGGCGTGGCGACGATAATATCCACCGGCTGTTCCAGTTCCTGCTGCTGCTTGTTGTAGTCCATGCCGCCGTAGACGGCGACGGTGTGCAAGCCGCTGTGGCGTCCGATATCGACGGCGTCCTGGTTGATCTGGAGCGCCAGCTCGCGGGTCGGGGCCAAGATCAGCGCGCGCGGCGTACCGTGCGGGCGTTCGCCCTCGATCGGGTTCTTCAGGAAATGATTGAAAATGGCGATCAGGAACGCCGCCGTCTTGCCCGTGCCGGTTTGGGCTTTACCGGCAGCGTCACGACCCGCCAGGGCCACAGGTAGCAGACGGGCCTGGATGGGCGTGGTCACGGAAAAATGCATATCCGCCAAGGCGCGCTTGATCGGCTCCGCAATATCCATGTCGTCAAAGCTCAGTTGCCCCTCAAACGAGTTGATGTTCTTGGGTTTCGGCGACGACAGTGTTGGGGCGGGAGACTTGGGCGCAGCCGGTTTGGTGGCGGGCGCGGTGGCACCATCAGTTTGGGGCGTGTCCGTGTCCGGCTTTACCTCGCCCGACTCCGCAGAGCGGTTCCGATTGCGGCCCCGCCCGCCACGCGAACGGCGACGTCGACGGCGCGGCGGCGAACCGTCCTCGCTTGTGGGCGCATTCCCGCCAGCCGATGGTTGGCTTTTAACCGGTGCCGTATCCACCGCGTCTGGTGGCGGATTGTTGTCGCTCGCCGCGTCCGGGCGTTCGGTTGGTCTCCGGCGGCGTCGTTGCGGACGGGATGGTCGCGGGTCGGTTGGCTCCGAGGCGCTTTTTTGTGGTGTGCGCTGACGGCGAGGATTTGGTTTTTTGGTTGTGGACGACTCAGCCGTGGTTTTGTTTTCCGCTTCGCCGGGCACCCAAACTTCAGGTGCCGGCGCAGGCCGTTTGGGCTTGGCTTCGGATTTAGGCGCAGCTTTGGCCCGCTTGGTAGCGGCAGGGGCGGGAGGTGAGGAAAGGGTATCTTTTACCCGATTAATTATTTTTTTTAGCATACATTCGACTCTCTAGTGAAGCGCAACCAATTTGTTTGGTGCACAAGTGGATTAACGGTAGAAGTCGTCACGCAGCACATCCGGCCGCAAGCCGACACCAAGGAATGCTGGCATGATCAACATCCGGGTCAGCGACCCGGCTCCAACGCCGCAGCCAGCGGCCGATCCCAGCCATGCGGAATCTTTGCATTCCACGTGTAAATATTATACCATCTTTTTTTGTTTGCAAACCAAAACTGTAGCTACTAATATACACAACATCGATCGACGAAATAAGGTTTAATCAAATTTATCAGGAGGATGCAAGATGAAGTTGGCGTCGTTATGTTTACATGGGGGAACGCAGCCGGACCCGACCACCGCAGCCCGGGCGGTGCCGGTATACCGGACAACGGGCTATCAATTCAGAGATACCGAGCACGCGGCGAATCTGTTTGCGTTGAAGGAGCTGGGCAACATTTACACGCGCTTGATGAACCCCACTTCCGATGCGCTGGAAAAACGAGTGGCACTGCTGGAAGGTGCCCACGAGCTGGCGGGGTTGGCGGTGGCCTCCGGTACCTCGGCGGTGTTCTATGCGGTGATTAATTTGGCGCAGGCGGGCGACAACATCGTTTCCGCGCGCAATCTTTACGGCGGCACCTATACGCAGTTTAACGATATTTTGCCGACGCTCGGCCTCAACGTTAAATTTGTCGATACGCAGGATCCGGCCAACGTTGCGGCGGCGATCGACGACAAGACGCGCGCGGTCTTCGTGGAAACGGTTTCCAATCCCGCGTTGGAGGTGACGGATATTGAAGCGATCGCCAGGATTGCGCATGACAACCAAGTGCCGTTGCTGGTGGATTCGACCTTTTCGACCCCGTACTTGACGCGGCCGCTGGAGTTTGGCGCGGATATTGTCATTCATTCGCTGACTAAATGGTTGGGCGGCCACGGAATTGGCATTGGCGGCATCGTGGTCGATTCGGGCCGGTTCAAGTGGAACACCGGGCGGCATCCGTTGTATGACACCCCGGACACCTCATATGGTGGCTTACGCTGGGGCCATGATCTGCCGGACATGCTGGCGCCGCTGGCCTTTATTCTGCGGATGCGGACGGTGCCGCTGCGCAACCTCGGGGCCTGCATTTCGCCGGATAACGCGTGGCAATTCATCCAAGGCATCGAAACCTTGCCGCTGCGCATGGAGCGGCATTGTCAGAACGCGCTGGCCGTGGCCGAGCATCTCAAGGCCCACGCGCAAGTGGACTGGGTCCGGTTCCCGGGCCTGAAAGATGATCCGGAGTATACCAAGAACCAGCGGTACCTGGACGGCAAAGGCGGGGCCATGGTGGTCTTCGGCATCAAAGGTGGCAAGGAGGCCGGTGCGAAGTTTATCGAGGCCTTGCAGATGTTTTCACACTTGGCCAATGTCGGCGATGCCAAAAGCTTGGCGATCCATCCGGCCACCACTACCCACTCGCAGTTGAGCGAAGACGCCCAACGCGATGCCGGTATTTCGCCGGAAATGGTACGGCTCTCAGTGGGCATCGAGGACATCGACGATATCCTGGCCGACATCGACCAGGCACTCAAGGCGGCCAAGTAGGTACGTTAATCCCGCTCGAGCATGTAATAGATATGCGGGGTGAACAGTTCCGGTTCGAGCAGGAACGAGTCGTGCCCTTTTTCGGAGTGGACGGTGATATGCTGAAAGGGCACGGCGGCTCCTTTCAATTCCTGGCATAACTGTTCCTGCCGGTCGGGATAGAAACAGGCGTCGCTGTCGATGCTGAATACGAGGTAATGCTGCGCGCGGCAGCGTCGGAATACCTCGCGGTAGGTTTTTCCTTCCGCGTCCTTCAGCAAGTCAAAGCGTTGCCAGGCGTCAATAATCCGTAAATAGGTATTGGCGTCAAAACGGTTCACAAACTTCAGTCCCTGTTTGCGCAAGTAGGACTCGACGGGGTGACTCATCCAGTACCACTTGTCCTTGTCCTCTTCCGGGCGCACCACTTCCTTGCGGGCGCGCTCGGAGAGCATGTCGAGGGAAACAAAGGTCTTATGGCTGATCATGCGGGCCAGGGTCAGTCCGCGATCGGGTCGTTTACGTCCGTAGTAGTTGCCGCCTTGAAAAAACTTATCCTCTTCGATCGCGCAGATTTGCTCGTAGTTATAGATACGCTGCAGCACCGACGTCTCGATGCCGGAGGCGATCAGGATGACGCGTTTCACCCGGTCGGCATAGCGCGTGGCGTGGTTGACGGCGCATAAGCCGCCCAGCGAGCCTCCGATCACCGCGTGCAACACGTCAATCCCCAGGTGATTCAGCAATTGAATTTGTGCATCCACAATGTCGCCCATCATCACGGTGGGGAACGCGCGGCCAAACGGTTTGCCGGTACGCGGGTTCCGGCTTACAGGCCCCGAGCTACCATAGCAACCCCCAATATAGTTGGCGCAAATGACAAACCAATGACGGGTGTCAATGGCTTTGCCCGGGCCGATAAAATCGTCCCACCAACCACGATGTAGTTCGTTCGTCCAGAGCCGTCCGGCGGCGGGTACGGAGCGGTTGGTGCCGGCTGCATGTTGGCTGCCGCTCAGCGCGTGGTACACCAGTATCGCGTTGTCCTTGGCCGGATTCAGCGTGCCGTAGGTCTCGTAGGCCAGCGTCACGGACTCCAGCTTTTCCCCGGACCGGAAGACAAAGGGGTTTTGCTTATCCCCGAACCGGAATAAGCGGGTCTTGACTTCGCCAATTCGTTTATTTTCTGCCGCCGAATGCATAGATCAACCGCTTCTCCTGTGGGCACACCGCACCATCCGCTGGCACACGCGCGCTACCGTGTTTGTGTTAATTCAAAGCAAGTCTTTTAGCACAGTTGGTGCCGGATGGCAACGCCGGTGCCGGGCAGGGGCAGGGCAGACGCATCTAAATTATGGTGATAAATGACGAAATACCCAAACACCCAAGTCCGAAAGAAGCCCGAAGTTCGAATAGGCAAGCCGCACTATGCGTGAATGCGGGATCCATGGATAGTCAGGGCGGTCATCAAGTAAGCGGTGGATGACAGGTATTTCGGGCTTCGAAATTCGGACTTCCTTGGGTATTTGGGTATTTCGTCATTCGGGCTTTGCGGGCAGGGGGGCGGAATCGTTCATGGCTAGCGCATGATTATTTTTTTATGATTTGACCAGGGCGGAAGCCATACAGTCCGCATTGAATCCGTAAATTTCATAGATCGGTCTGGCGCAACCTGCAACTGGAATAGTTTGCGTGCGCCGCGCACGGGCCGTTAGTCTTCCAAGACTCCACGCACTTCGCGTATCAACTGTTCCACCTGCGTCAGCAGGGTGCTGACCGCATGACGCGTGCGGCGGCGCCAGTCGGCATCCGCCAAGCGTTCCTCGTCGGCTGCGTCCAAGCCGGCCAGCGCGTCCCGCAAGCTCCGGCGCGCCTTCTTGAGCCGCACGAGCTTGTCGCCGGCAAACAACGGTGGCGGCGGCCATTCGTCCTCCCGCCCGAAACCGCCTAGCGCACCGGCCAGCTTGGCGGAGGCCAAACTGACACCGTCCAACACCTCCTGCAGCGGATGCTCCGATGTGGCGGAAGCGGGGATCCATTCGCCCTCGCGCACGTCACGGTATAGCTGATAACACAGCTCCTTGGCCTGGGTCAGCGTGGGATGCACTGCTCGCTCCTGCTCGGCGGCTAAGTCTACTTCCTCCAACGCCGCTTCCGCCGCTTGGTTCATCTCCTCGATCCAAGCCGCCTGTTCGGCCTCCTGTTCAGGGGTCAATGGTTCCGGTTCCGGCTCGCCACGTTCTTGCCGTATCTTTTCACGTTCCTCCTCGTAAATCTGATCGTACGCGTCCGGTCCTTCGCGTTCCAGCCGTGCACCGATGCGCTGATTCAAGCGATCCATCCAGGCCGCCTCTTCATCGGCCTCGGCCTCAGTCCGGCTGGTCGGTTGATCGCTAGTGTCATCCACATCCCCTGGCGGCTGAGCAGCGATCGCGTCTTCCAAGCGCTGCATGAAGTGTTGTGCGGCCTCTTGAGAAACCCGTTGTTGCTCCCGTTCCTGCTCGTCTGTCAATGTCCAAACCGCTGGTCCGTCCACGGTTATTTCGTAATGGGGGGATTCAATGACGACGCGTCCATTCGCCTCGCTGTACCATTCCAGATAGAGGCAGTTGGCCCAGTGGTACGGGAAGGGTTCGCGGCTCTCGTAGCGGGCGAGCAGTTCGCTGGGCGGGATTTCAGGCACCTTTACCTTGTGCGATGCGGTAATATCACCGGCGACCCCAACCTGCTGCGCAGCCAAGCCCTCCAAGTTGGCCGCTTGCGGCGACGGGTTAGTGAATTTGACCCGATGCCCGGCCAGATCGCGCCACGCGTTACCTTTTAGTTCAAGCGTTAACGGTTCATCACGGCCCAAAATCCAGAGCCGACCGGTTATTTGCCCGGCTGTCCGGTTGTCAATTTCACCACCGATAACCGCCTCTGCTATGCGCCATGCCATATCTTCACTCCGTTTAGACTGTCGCCGACCACTGCAACCACATGAAAGCCCGCCGCGCGCTACAGTGACCCATTCACCCAACGTGGTCAATACCTGTCCGCAAAGGTCCGCGGCGAAGCATCGCTGCTGATGAAACGCGATGGCGCGTGACAAAAGAAGCGGGCTGGCCTAAGATCGTGCCGTTACAAATTAAGGAGCAGATTATGATTTTGGTGGCAGACGATGACAAGGTAATGAATCAGTTGCTGCGGGCGTTGCTTGAGGATGCCGGGTACACCGTGGAGACCGCCTACGACGGGCAGCAAGCGTACAAGCTGATGAAAAAGCCGGCATGCGAGGGGGCCATACTGGACATCCGCATGCCGGGTGTGAACGGGGCTGAATTGTTGATGTTGATGACTACGGAAGGCATTGAGGTGCCGGTTATTGTGGTGGCCGGGTTCCCCGACTTCGATGAAGAGGAAATGAAGCAGTTTCCAAACGTGAAACGGTTTTTCCTGAAACCGTTGTATCCCGAGGAAGTGCTGGCGGCCGTTAAGGAAATGGCGCCGCTAAGCTGATTATGCGGGGCGCGTGGCTCATCTTGGCCGGGGCGTTGCTGGTGGGTTGCGCCCATCCCCATTACCGGCGCGCCCCCCGGACCCGCTCGGCGACGACGGAACCGCCGGTGATCCGGCCGGTGGTAGCCGTGACCGATTTCGAAAACCGCGCGAATTTCAGCGGGCAATGGAATCTGGGCGACGGTATGGCGGAAATCCTGATCGAACGCCTGATGAACAGCGACCAGGTGACCGTGCTGGAACGCCAGCATATCGACGGCGTGCTGGCCGAGATCGTGCGCCAGGGGCGCGACCTGTTCCGCCGGGAAGGCCGGGTGGAACGGGGCCGCCTGAAAAATGCGCGTTACCTGATCCGGGGCGTGGTGACCGACTTCACGGTGACCGGCGATGCGTCCGGCTGGTTTGGTAGCGACCGCGTGGCGGGCGGCGTGCGGGGCGCACGCACGCGGGTGGGGTTGTATGTGACTGTGTCGGACGTCGAAACCGGCCAGATCATCAGCGCCGTGCGCACGGAAGGGTCCGCTGCCCAGCGCCGCGTGCGGGGCGGCATTAACTACGGGGAACTTTCGTTTGGCGGGGATGCCTATTTCCGTACGCCGCTGGGCCGGGCCACGCAGATGGCCATGGACCGGGCGGTGACGCGCCTGCTGGCCGACTTGCCGCAGGAACGCTGGGAACCGCGGGTAGCGGAAGGCGGCGTGGACGAAGTTATCGTTAACGGCGGCGAGAATGTGGGCTTGCAAGTGGGACAACGCTTCGCGGTGCGGGAAGAAGGCCGGCGGGTGACCGATCCGGTGACGGGCGATGTGATTGAGCGGCTGCCCGGTCGCGTGGTGGGCGAGCTGGAGGTTATCAGCGTCCAGCCCACGGCCAGTAGCGCGGTGTTACTTGACGGACGGGCTCAGCGCGGCGACTTTCTGGAGTTTCAATAGAGGCGATAGTGGACAACACGCACAATGAATAAATATGGCAAAGTATGGCTGGGCGCCGCGTTTCTGTTGGTGCTGGTCTATATGGCGAATCCAGGTTGCGGGCGACACAGTATCGAAACGGCTCATATGCTGGACATCACCGAGGACACGTTTGCGGAAAAAGTGGAGCAGGCGGATACGTGGGTGCTGGTGGATTTTTGGGCGCCGTGGTGCGGTCCCTGCCGTGCCATGATGCCCGAATTGGATGCCGTGGCCGCCACGTATAGTGATCGCGTGCTGTTCACGAAGGTCAATATTGATGAACAACCCGGATTGGCCGCGCGGTTCGGGGTCGAATCAATTCCACAGGTCTATCTATTCCGGGACGGCCGCACCGTATCCCACTTTAGCGGTTACCATAACCGCACTCAGATTCAGGAATGGCTGGACCGACAATTGGCGCGGGAGGACGCCTCCTGATGATTACGTTTCTTGAAGGTATGTTGGTTGAAAAGCAGCCTGCCCGCATCGTGTTGAACGTGGGCGGAGTGGGGTATGAAGTATGGATTCCGCTTTCCAGCTACGATCGGCTAGGCGCGCCCAACACCGTGTGCCGGGTGTTGACCTATCACCACGTGCGGGAAGACGCCCAGATCCTGTACGGCTTCATGACGGCGGGCGAACGCCGTCTGTTCGAACTGCTGCTGACCATCAGCGGTATTGGCCCGCGCATTGCCTTGAGCGCTTTGAGCGGCATGTCGGTGCGGGAACTGAAAGCGGCCGTGGCGGAAAACGATGTGAAACGCCTCAACAGTATTTCCGGGATCGGCCGCAAGACGGCCGAACGGATTGTAATCGAATTGCGGGACAAACTCTCGTCCGGCGAAGCCTTGGAGGCGGTGTCCGGTGGTGACGAAGCGGATCCCGGCGAGGTGCTGCTGCGGGACGCCGTGCTGGCCTTGATTTCGCTGGGGTACAAACAGGCCGATGCCCAGAAGATGGTCCGTCAGGTGGCCAAACACACCGACGGCGAAACGCAGGTGGAAGCCATTGTCCGGCGTGCATTGACGGGAACGTGATGACATGAGCGAACACTTCATAACCGATACCCTGAACCGTGCCGACACCGATTTTGAAGTGTCGTTGCGTCCCATCCGCTTCGAGGATTATATCGGGCAAGCCAAGGTGAAGGAACGACTGGAACTTTTTGTGCAGGCTGCTAAAGGGCGCGGTGACGTGCTGGACCATGTGCTGCTGTCGGGTCCGCCGGGTTTGGGCAAAACGACGTTGGCCCATATTCTGGCGCAGGCCATGGAGGTGAATATCAAGGTCACTTCCGGGCCCGTGATTGATAAGCCCGGCGATCTGGCCGGTTTGCTGACCAATCTGGAACGGGGCGATATTCTGTTCATCGACGAGATTCACCGCATGCAGCGCGCGGTGGAAGAATATCTCTATTCGGCCATGGAAGATTTCGTCATTGATATCATGATTGATCAAGGCCCCAACGCGCGGTCGGTACGGTTGAACCTGCAACCGTTTACCCTGATTGGCGCCACCACGCGCAGCGGGTTGCTGACCGCCCCGTTGCGCTCGCGTTTCGGGTTGACGAACCGGCTGGATTATTACGGGGCGGAAGATTTGCAGACCATTATCCTGCGATCAGCGCGCATCCTCAATGTGGACATCAGCGACGACGGTGCGCGCGAGATTGGCGCCCGGGCGCGCGGCACGCCGCGGATTGCCAATAGCCTGTTGCGCTGGGTACGCGACTTCGCCCAGGTCCGGGCGGGTAACAAGATCGACCCGGAAGTCGCGGATCAGGCGCTGTCGATGCTGGACATTGACCGGGACGGGTTGGACGAGATGGACAAGCGCATCCTGGAGACGATCATCCGCAAATTCAACGGTGGCCCGGTGGGGCTGAATTCCCTGGCTGTGTCGGTGGGGGAAGAGGCTGGCACTTTGGAAGAAGTGTATGAGCCGTACCTCATTCAGGAAGGGTACATGAAGCGCACGCCGCAGGGACGCGTGGTCACCGCACATGCCTTTGAAAAATTCGGATTGAAACCACGCGGACAGCAAGAGGAACTGCTGTAACGGGGCGGGGAGGAGAACGTATGTCGACCAGGGTAATCGCCATTGGAAATCAAAAAGGAGGCGTGGGCAAAACCACCACCTCCATCAACCTCGCGGCCTGCCTGGCCGAGCGGCGGCAGCGGGTGTTGTTGATTGACCTTGATCCACAGGCCAACGCCACCAGCGGATTGGGCATCGACAAGGTCGAAGGACGCAGCGCCTATCCCGCGCTCATCGGCGAAGGGGCCTTGGCCGACAGCATCCAGCCGACCAATATTAAACGTTTGGACCTTGTGCCATCGGAAGTGAACTTGGCGGGTGCGGAGTTGGATGTAGCCCGCATGGATAGCTACCTGCACCCGTTCCAGCGGGCGTTGCAACCTGTGCTGGCAGAAGATCGGTACCACAATGTCTTGATCGATTGCCCGCCCTCGCTGGGCATCTTGACTATGAACGCCTTGACCGCCGCGCACTCGCTGCTGATTCCCATGCAGTGCGAGTATTATGCGTTGGAAGGATTGACCGTCATGTTTCAACTGGCGGAACAATTGCAGGCCAGCGGGGCCAACCCGGACTTGGCGGTCGAGGGCATCGTGATGACGATGTACGACATGCGCACCAACCTCTCGCAGCAAGTGGTGCAGGAAGTGGCCCAGCACTTTGGCGACAAGATGTATGAGACCTTGATTCCGCGCAGCGTGCGACTGGGCGAAGCACCCAGCTACGGACAACCGATTATCACCTACGACGGCAACTGCGTCGCCGCCGCCGCATACCGTCAACTGGCCCGCGAAGTCCTGAAACGCATACAAGGCGCACGCGAAACAGACGGCGGCTTAGGGCGCGGCCTGGACCGCGAACCGGAACCGCCCCGTCAGAGGAACCTCAGGCCGATTCGTAAACAGTCGTAACCGGAAACTAACCAAGAAATACCTGTGGTAGTATCATGGAGAAGATGTATCTTGACGACGAAGAACGGGAAATTATTGAGTCGATTGAGCGTGGAGAATGGAAATCCGTCACCGATGTGAAAGCCGAAATCGAGAAGCACAAGGGTTATGCGCGGCATACGCTGAAAAAAGACAAGCGAGTCAATATTCGAATATCGGCTCGCGATCTTGAGGCTCTTCAGGCTCGGGCTGTTGAGGACGGAATACCCTATCAAACGCTCATGGCTAGCGTGCTTCACCGGTTCGCAGCAGGCAGGCTGAGAGAGGCTTGATGAGCCGTACACGCTCTCCTCATGGCAGAGTGATAAACCATTTTCAGGGAGATCTCGCCCTCAATAAGCGCAGGCTGTTCAGGCAAACCAGCACGGTGGAGCCCTCATGGGCCAACACCCCGATGGTGATGGGGACAATGCCCCCCATGGCTGCGCCGACCATCAGCACAATGGTGCCGAGGGACAGCGTGATGTTCTGGCGGATCACGCGACGGGCACGTCGGCTAAGCTGAAACGCCTCAAAAAAGTTTTCAATCTTGTCGTCCATCAGGACGAGGTCGCTTTGCTCCAGCGCCGCGTCGCTGCCCCTGGCGCCCATCGCCACCGCAATATCGGCCGCCGCCAGCGACGGCGCGTCGTTGATCCCGTCACCCACCATCGCTACTCGTCGTCCCATATTGTGTAAGTCTTTGATGGCGGCAACCTTGTCCTCCGGGCTTAAACCGGCCCGGACATCGATGTCGCCCAGGGTGCGACCCACTGCCTGCGCCGCTTCCTCGCGATCGCCGGTCAACATAATCACCTGCAGGCCGGCCTGCGTCAGACGCTGTAGGACTTCGGCCGATTCCGGGCGCACCTGATCTTCGAGCAGAATGCGTCCCAGTAGGTTGCCTTGAATGAACCAGACCTCTGATAGGCCTACGGGGGGCGGTGGAAGTTGTTGCGCCCACTCCCGTAGCGGGCCCTCCTCCAGCATCTCGCGCCGTCCGAGCAGGCACTGTTCGGTATCCACCGCCGCCTGTACGCCTTTGCCGGTGAGCGATTTGAATTCGGCCACCGTCCGCAGCGGCAGTTTTTGTTCCTCACCATAGGCTACGATCGCGCGCGCGATGGGATGGTTCGCTTTCTGCTCCAACGCATAAGCGCGTTCGGCCACTTCCCGTTCGCGCCCGGCAGGAAAACTTTCCACCGCCACCACCCGCAAGTCCCCGGTCGTCAACGTGCCGGTCTTGTCCAAGGCTACCGCCGACACCCCGGCCATGCCTTCAATTGCCGCCCCGCCGCGGAACAAGATACCGTGCCGCGCGCCCCAGGCGATCGCTGCCAGAATGGCCGAGGGAATCGACAACACCAGTGCGCAGGGACTGGCCACCACCAGCAGGGTCATGGCGCGGTAGAAGGCCGAATAGCCCGCTTCCGTGTTCACAAACGGGGCCACGCCAACCCCCCACCACCAGACAAAAAACATGATGGTGGTCGCGATCAGAACGCCCCACGTGTATTTGGGGCCAAACCGGTCGGTAAAGCGCTGGCTCGGCGCGCGTAGATGCCGGGCTTCCTGGATTAGGTGGATAATCTTTTGCAGGGCGCTTTGACTGGCCGGGCGCGTGCAGCGGACTTCGACCGCGCCCCACAGGTTCAGCGTGCCGCTGTAGACCTCGTCGCCCGGCCCCTTACCCACCGGGTGCGCTTCGCCGGTCAACGACGCCTCGTCGGCGGCGCTGTCTCCCTGTTCCACTACACCGTCCACGGGAAACACATCGCCCGGCCGGATACGCAATCGGTCGTCGGCCTGAATGGTGTCGACCCCGACCGTCCGCTCCTCACCGGTATCGGGATCGATCAGGCAGGCGGTTTTGGGAGCGATCTTGAAGAGGGAATGGATTTCCCGGCGGGTACGGTAAAGCGCAAAATGTTCCAGTGCCCCGGCCATAGAGAAAAGGAAGAGCAGCAAGGCTCCCTCGCCGAATGCGCCGATAAAGCTGGCCCCGAGCGCCACCGCCAGCATCAGGAAATGGATGTCTAGTTTTCCTTTAAGCAGGTTGGGTCCGGCATCTTTGGCCGCATCCCAACCACCGGCAATCATCGCAATGATGTAGAGGGCGGGTGGCAACCAAACCGGGGCCGGGAGAAACCGGTCCACGATCCAGCCGGCGATGCCGAACACACCGCACAAGCTGGCCAACAACGCCAGCCAGCGCCATTCACCGTCCTCGGCCTCATCCAGTCCGGCGGCTTCGGCTGGTGTCGGCCAGGGAATCCGGCGCCAGCTCCACACCGTGGCCAACGCCTCACCCGCTTCTTCCTTTTCCAGTAAGTGCTGCTCCGGCAAGCGTCGCAGGCGCAGGCCGTCTACGGCGGCTTCTTTTGTGGAATGCGGTTCCGTGGCCGCATTCAATGTGGCTTCCAAAGCGGTCCGCAACTTCTGTTCGTCCACGGTGCCCAGTGTCGCCACCGAGATTTCGGTCTGCCCGTCATCCCACATCACCGCCTGCGCCTCGTCCGTACGACGCAGAAACGTGGCCAGTTGCGGGGCCCAGGCTGGAAGGGAGTTGGATGGGTTCATGTGGTTAAGGCCGATGGTTGAAAGGTTCCTTTTTCACCTTGTAACCGGCAGAAGCCTCTCGAATCAGACCGTCGCCCGACCGGTTCGACAGAAAGGCGTCAAGCAATACGACCCTATCGGGGCAAGCCTTTTGGAGCCTTTTGTCCAAGGTCACACAAGGAGCGTTGAGTTGTCTCGCCAATGCCACATATTGGGCGTCGTAAACCGTAATCCCGGATGCAATGGCTTCCCGGAGCGCTGAATCGCGGAAGATTGGACGTTCATTTGCAGAGAAGAGCTGGATAGCGTATTCCATAAGTATAATGGCCTTATTCGCTGGCATGCCTTGGAAGCGCACATATTTCCATAAGACGCTTTGAAACTCGACTTGCCAGAAAGTTGGAACCAGCCATTCTTTATCAAGGTTCCACAATTGGCGAGCTTCCTTGGTTTTCTCTCCGTCGATCACACAGTGCACAAGGATGCTAACATCAGCCACAATCATGCCCGACCTTCTCGTTTCGCCGCATCAATGAATTCAGCCGTAATAGGGAATTTCCCCTTGTAGGGCTTGAAGGGCGGAACGGGACGAACAGAATGCAATCCCTGCTTTAAGAGTACAATGGCTTGTTGGGTCATGGAGCGATGATGTAGCGCGGCATCATCCTTAAGCTGCCGATGCACATCCTCAGGCAGGTCTTTAATGACAAGTGTTGGCATAGTCTCCTCGCTTCCTTTTTGCTAGCAATCTACTTCCATTCCGTTGTGGTCGTCAAGGTTCGAGTCTGCTAGACACTCACCGCTTGTCGTAAAGACCGGGGCTTGGCGTTCCCCCAAACACCAAGCCCTAGTCCGACTTTGCAACAAAAGTCGCTGCACCCACCGCACATGGCACATGCCGCGCCGCCTTAGAACGCCAGTCCGATTCCAGCATGCGCCCAGCTCACATCGCCTTCCCCTTCGCGGTCAAGATTGGTGAGGGCGAAACTGTGATGGACGCCGCCGAACAGTTCCACGGCGTCTGTCATGGCCCAGGCGACGTTCACGCCGATATCCACGTTGTTCTCTGCCAGCGTACGCGTACCGGATACATAACCGGCGTCCACGCCCAGTTGCACATAGGGCGTGATCGTCAGGTCCGCGACGGGTTGCGGGATTTCCGTCTCCATCCCGATTTCAATGAAACCGCCATCGACGTCATCGAAGTCGTAGAAGTACTCGCCATACACGGTGGCCAGGCCCAACACCTCCACTTCACCGCCGACAAACGCTTCCCACGAGTCCGCATCTTCGTCCCCGGCGGGATAGGTCAGGAACTGCACGCCCGCGTAGGCGGCGGCTACATCCCATTCCAGTCCGTACTCGAGGTAGACGTTGACCTCGTTATAAGAATCATTGATGCCTTGCAAAAACAGGGTGCCGAGCGTGACAGGCTCGATCCCGAACGCAAGCTCCGAGAAAAAAATCCCATCCGCATCCGGTGCGTAGTCAATTCCTTCGCCTACATAACGCGAGGCATACCCGAGTTCCACTTCGATTTCATGTTCCTGCGCCTGGGCCGACCAGGAGGCCACGCCCAGCACTATTCCAGCTATCATCCATTTCTTTACCATGATCTTGTTCCTTTTTTGTTAAGGTTCTTGTCTAGGCTCCGGCGTCGCAGAGCTCCCTCCAAATACGTGGCGGGTCTGATCTCACTCGCCTGGGGCGAGCTCCGCGAGACCGGATTTCTTATTCCCTTTGCTGTTATTCCACCAATCCCGGCACCAACAGGGACACGGTGAAGAAGTAGATGGCCAAGCGCTCATGTCCTTGATGGTGGTGCCGAACGAGTCAGATCCCGCTGCTTGATCGAATCCCATCCGAATCAGGCTGTAGGGAATCAAGTAACCAATCGCACAGGCAATCGTAATGGTCAACGCCAGCGACAAGCCGACCGCCAGTCCGAGGCCCGGTACGCATTTTGCCATATGCGCGGCGTGGGTTACTGCATCCCGGTGGGTTAACCCGCGTCCTTTTCAAGCTGCTGCGCTTTGGCGACGATTTCCTCGACCACGCCGGGATCCAGCAGGGTGGTCGTGTCCCCGAAGTCATCCATCTCGCCTACCGCGATCTTGCGCAGGATGCGCCGCATGATTTTACCCGAGCGCGTTTTGGGCAGTCCGCTCACGACCAGCACTTTGTCCGGGCGCGCAAAGGGACCAATGATCTTTTCCACCGTCTTAACCACTGACTGCCGAATACCGGCTTCGCCGCCCGTACTGAAGTCGTTACAAATGGCGAACGCATAGATGCCTTGCCCCTTAACCGGGTGTGGGAAAGCCACGTCGGCACCCCTTCAAACATGACGTTGGTGGCCCCGTTCAGCAGCGGGCCATAAACGAGATAGCTGTGGCCCGTGACCCAGCCGATATCGGCGGAGCAAAAATAGACATCGCCGTCCCCGTATTGGAAGACATTACGGAAGGTATGGGCGGTGTACACCATGTACCCGGCCGTGGTATGTACCAGTCCCTTGGGCTTGCCGGTGGATCCGCTGGTATAGAGAATGAAGAGCGGGTCTTCGGCGTCCACTTCGACAGCTTCGTGCGACAGGGAGGCCTTCTTTTTCAATTCGTGCCACCAGACATCACGGCCGGCCTTCATCGGCACCGATTCCCCGGTACGGCGCAACACAATGGCGCGCTCCACGCCCTCACAGGATGCCATGGCTTCATCGGCAATGGCTTTGATCGGAATCGTTTTGTCCCCCCGGTAGCCGCCATCGGCGGTGATTAACACCCGGGCCCCCGCATCGTTAATGCGTTCCGCCAGCGACTGGGCGGAGAAGCCGGCGAAAATAACCGAATGCACCGCGCCGATGCGCGCGCAGCCCAGCATCGCGATCACCAGCTCGGGCACCATCGGCATTTAAATGGCCACGCGATCGCCTTTGCGAACGCCTTGTGCGATCAGCACATTGGCGAACTGCTGGGTCGCTTCGAACAGCTCTTGATACGTCAGGGACCGCGTCGGCTGGCCCGGATCGTTCGGTTCCCAGTAAAGGGCCACTTGTTTGCGCCGATAGTAGATTTGGCGCTCAAAGATATTCTCCGTGATGTTGAGCTTGCCGTTGACGTACCAGGCAATGTCCGGTTTTTCGAAATCCCACCGCAACACCTCCTCGTACTTCTGACGCCAATAGAAGGTATCGGCCACGTGCGCCCAGTACCCCGCAGGATTCGCGCAACTGCGCTGGTACTCAAGGATATAGCTGCTTAATGAGGAAATATTCGGAACCATGATAACCCTCCCTGCTGATGACGCTTGGCCACTACGACCAATACCACACACCGGGGAAAACACTATCATTATTAAGGGTATGGTCAAGGTCAAACGCGTCCCTTCCCGGGCGCGTCATGGCGGTAGTCGTGCGTGATGCGGACTCCGGGAGCATGGGGGGCACTATTTCACTTGACGATCCACTATAATTCAGTATTCAATTGATTACTGAATGCAGAGGATGGGAATGGAACCGGAACTATACAGGGAAACGGTGTTCGAGTTGCTGGCCCGCGTGGGGAAAGGGGTGAGCAGTCCGAAACGACTGCTGTTGCTCGATATCCTCGCCCAGGGACCTCGTACTGTAGAGGTGCTGGCTCATGAAGCGGGCATGTCGGTGGCCAATACATCTCAACACCTGCGCGTACTGCAACGCGCGCGGCTGGTGGAATCGAAGAAACGGGCGCTGTACGTGACCTACCGCGTGGCGGGCGAGGAAGTGGTCGGTTTCGTCCGCTCCGTCCAACAGCTGGCCGAACAGCGCGTGACGGAAATTGAACGGTTGACCAAGGACTTCCATTCGTCACGGAAGGGGATGAAAGTAGTGGACCGGAACACGCTGTTACACCGCGTGCGGGACGGAAAGATGACGGTCGTGGACGTTCGCCCACGCGAGGAGTACACAGCGGGCCATATCCCTGGTGCGGTCTCCGTACCGTTGCACCAATTGACGGACCACTTGAAGACGTTGCGGAAGAACCGGGAAATCATCGCCTATGGCCGCGGGCCATACTGCGTGCTGGCCATGAAGGCGGTGGAGATGTTGCGGAAGCGGGGCTATCAATCCGTGCGCCTGCAAGAGGGCGTGACCGATTGGAAGGCCCACGGATACAAGATCACTGTTGGGGACCGAGAATGAAAGTGCGCGATAGCGGTATGCCGGATGCGGATACGTCGGCGTCACCTGTTGACATTTCGCAAGGCCGTAGGCTGAGGTGGATCGATCAACAACACGTCCGCCACCGTGATGACATCGCGTGGTGAGGTGATCCCCCGGTCCAGTGCGGCTAGCAAGTCGGCGTGCATCGTAGGTTCATAGATAGCGCACAGCGGCTCGGGACGTCCATCTTCCGGATTGCGGAACGCGGTGCCGGGCCGGGCGGGATCGCGGTGCGCCACTAAGCAGCGCAAAACAGCTTCATCCACCCCCGGCATATCACAGGCCAACACCAACCACGCCGGCGCGGGGAACGTCAGCATGGCGGATAAAATGCCGTCCAACGGGCCGATATGACCGAAACGATCACCAATCACGGAATACGTACCACGAGGTTGACCGGGCCGGGCGGATACCCACACCGTCGTGCATACCGCCGACAGCGCCGCGTAACAAACGTCCAGCCGTGTCCGCTGGCCGTCGGGCAGCAGAGCCTTGTCGCGGCCCATGCGACGGCTTTGCCCACCGGTCAGGACTAAACCGTACAGTTCAGGAACAGACATCGCAGGGCCCGATTTTCAAGGTACCTGACGTCAAAATCCGGGCCCGCAACCCGCCCCGCCCTCGTAGAGACTCTTCCGCGCCGGGTCGCAGGGCACCGTCCATCCACGAGCAGGGACGGCATTCTTCCGTGCCGTAAAAACGAATGCCGTTGATGCCGAACTCCCGCCCAATCAATGCAGGCAGCTCGATCCCTTCCGTAAGCACGTTGCGGCGGGTCGCTGCCGTATCGCGCTGGTCGGCCGGGATACCCAGTTCGCCCCATACCGCACACAGCACTTCCCACTGGAAAAAAGTAATCTGCCCTTTGTAGTCCGGCTTGTAACCAAAGAATCGATCTCCCCGTATGCCCTGGCCGGCCACGCATTCAATAGCGTCTGCGGCCAGGATCGGGTGCGTTCCCGGAGGCTGGCCGTAGTGACCGAAATAATTATGGCCCGGGGATATGAATAAATGCCGTATGTTCATCATTTACGTCACGCATGGTGTCAGAAAAACCGGCCTGGTACCCGCAGGGGGACGCCCTGCAGAAAGAACAATACCCTCCCCAGCACCTCCCCGACAAGTGTAAGACCAAAGCTCAGGGCCGTCACCAGGCCGAGCCGGGCCATGGGAGCCCGGGCGCGCGCTTGCACGAGGATCCAGACCGGCAACACAACCCCGGACGTCCAAACTCACATGGAGCAACACCACGCCACCGCCCTGGCCGAGCTCCAGCAAATCGTCATGGAAAGCCCGCCGCCGGCAACCGCATAGCAGAAGGCCCGTAGGCTGCACAGATACTGCACCCCAGGTACCACCTTCATGGTAAGAAAAGTCCTCTTGCTTGTATTCGGCGTTAATGCGTACCATTTTGCGTTCAATAACGGGCATAACAACGCGTGACGAACAAGAAGAACATACGCAAGCCATTCGGAGGCACAGAACGCCTTGATCTGGAATTCAAGCGCGCTACCGATGCGGTGCCTGCCAGCTTCTTTGATACGGTTTGCGCGTTTCTGAACATGGGCGGAAGCCAGATCGTGCTGGGCGTGGATTAAAGGGACCGCATATTGGATACAGCCGCTTAATAAGGAATCGAATATGATCACGGGTGACATACGGAATCAAATAGATCGGATTTGGGATTCTTTCTGGTCGGGTGGCATATCGAACCCGCTGGAGGTGATCGAGCAGATCACGTACCTGCTTTTCCTGCGGCGGCTGGATGATATGCATACGCTGGAGGAGAACAAGGCGAACCGGCTCAAGAAACCGATGGAACGGCGCGTGTTTCCGGAAGGGAAGGACGCTAAAGGCCGATCCTACGAGGATTACCGCTGGTCACGCTTCAAACATTTTGCGCCGGCCGAGATGTTTACGGTGGTGGGGGAACACGTGTTCCCGTATCTGCGGGCCGATCTCGCCCGTCAATTGGGCGGTGCGGAATCCACCTATGCGCATCACATGAAAGACGCCCGCTTCACTATCCCGACGGCGGGTTTGCTGGGCCGGGTGGTGGATCTGCTCGATAAAGTGCCCATGGAGGAGCGCGATACCAAGGGGGACATCTACGAATACATGCTGGCTAAGATCGCCTCCGCCGGACAGAACGGCCAGTTCCGTACCCCGCGCCATGTGATCCAGTTGATGGTTGAGTTAACCGCACCGCAGCCGGGCGACGTGATTTGCGATCCGGCCTGTGGTACGGCCGGTTTTCTCGTTGCGGCAGGTGAATACCTGCGTGAGCACCATCCGAAACTGTTGCACGACGCCAAACAAAGGAACCATTTTCATCACCGCACCTTTCATGGCTTCGACTTCGACAACACCATGCTCCGTATCGGCAGCATGAACATGCTCCTGCACGGCGTGGAAAACCCGGACATTCGCTACCGCGACTCGCTGGCTCAGGAACACGGCAGCGAGGAGGAAAAGTACACGCTGGTACTCGCCAATCCGCCGTTTGCCGGCAGTCTCGACTACGAGAACACGGCCAAGGACCTGCTCCAGATCGTCAAGACGAAGAAGACCGAACTGCTCTTTTTGGCGCTGTTCCTGCGCCTGCTCAAGCCGGGCGGTCGCGCAGCGGTGATCGTGCCCGACGGCGTGCTATTCGGATCGAGCAAAGCGCACAAGGAATTACGCCGCATTCTCGTTGAAGACCAGAAACTGGACGGTGTCATCTCTTTGCCCGGCGGTGCGTTCAAGCCCTATGCGGGGGTCTCGACCGCGATTCTGGTCTTCACCAAGACCAACTCCGGCGGCACCGACCATGTCTGGTTCTATGACGTGGACGCCGATGGCTGGAGCCTCGACGACAAGCGCACCGCTTTGCTGTCCGAAGACAAGCTCGGGCCAGTCCCGCGGACGGCACTCCAGGCGGAGGACCATGCGAAGAACAACTTGCCGGATGTGCTTGCTCGCTGGACCGACCGCGAAAACGGAGAGCGCGAACGACCCCGGACAGCACAGAGCTTTTGCGTGCCGAAGGCGGATATTGCGGCTCAATGCTACGACCTCTCGCTCAATCGCTACAAGGAGGTGGTCCACGAGGAGATCGAGCACCGGCCTCCCAAGGAAATCCTGGCGGACCTAGCGAAGCTGGAGGAGGAGATTCAGCAGGGGATGAGGGAATTGGAGGGGATGCTGGAGTGAGCGCCATCACTGAGGCTAAATTGGGAGATGTCTCCACATTTATACGCGGTATAACCTTTACGCCAGCTGATC
>PWVE01000194.1 GCA_003562335.1 PVC group bacterium | reverse complement strand
TTCCCAACGCGACGGTGGCTGGCGCGATTCGGAGATGTCTCGGCAAGCTCGACATGACAAAGTCCCTTCATACTCAATAACAGCCTCCACACACGCTCCCCCGAAGCACATACTCCATCAACTTCCAACAGCGCAACCGGCTCAGGTGCTTGCAAAACCGGTTCACGGCAGGCGGTCTCGCAGAGCTCGACCCTCCATTGGCGTGCATTTGTCCGCGACGTGGAGGGCGGCATGCCTCGCCGGAGCGCCTTGGCGTAGGCGGGAGCTCCGCGACGCCGCAGGTTTTGCAAGCGCCTCTATCGCTTTTCCACCCGGTCAGGTTCCAGATTTTGTATTGAAAACGGGTGCCGGTATGCGGGTGCCGGATTCGGTGGCGCGCGGTATGTGCGGCATGGAGGTGCGCAAGCCGTTGAGCAACACATACATGACGGCGCATTCCTTGAGCGATAGTATATCCCCGTCCTTGGCACCGTTGGTCAACTGAATGTCCTTGATGGTAAAGTCATCACCAGCGACCTCAGCCGTGAAATCGGGTGCCGTATATTGCAAAGTGTGACCGTTTAGTCGTAGCTGGTGCGTACGGCCATCGAAGCGCGCCTCTATGCGATCGCCTGCTTCCTCCTGATAAACCATGAAGGCGTTGTCGGTTTCCGCCTCGAACTCAGCGCGGTTCAGATAGAGGCGCGGCTTGTCTTTGTACGGTTCTCCGGCGGTGGGGCAGAAGGTGACGCAGTTGCCGCACTCGTTGCAGAAGTCGGTTAGAATCGCAATTTGATAGGGCTGGTCGACCCGATAAGTGGTGCCATGTGCCTGTTCCACTTTCCCGTTACGAACGGTTAGTACGGGCAGCCGCGCTTCAAACGGCGTGATCTCATAGGTCATGATGGCCAGATTGGGACAAACCCCCACACAGATGCTGCACATATTTTGGCAGTCGAGACAGCGCGCGGCTTCGGCTTGCGCCGTTTCCTTGTCCATGGTCAAGACGACTTCTTCAAAGTTCTTACGGTCCCCCAGCGGACGATGGGGGACATGCTGGCGGAATTCGCGTCGGGCCCGGCGTCGAATCAGCTCCGCCTTGTCAAAGATCGGCCACGCCGCCCGCAGGTCGGTGGGCCTTTCCTCTTTGCGCCGGATCGCGGCGGCGATGGCTTTGCCGTCGCCACAGGCCTTGACAATGGATGATGGACCGTCCGCCGCTGAATCGCCACCTGAATAGACACCGGGCACGGAAGTCTCATACGTTACCGGGTCGACCTTGATGTACCCCTTGGGCGTCAATTCGGGTAGGTCGTCCCCGAAGAAGTCGAGAATGGCGTTCTGGCTGATGGCCAGGATCATGGTGTCGAGTGGAATATCGAACTCTGAGAAGGGCACCTCTTCCGGCTGTTTGCGTCCGTCAGGGCCCCGTTCGCCGAGTTTCATCCGTTTGCATTGGAGCCCGGTCAACTGGCCGTCCTTTGAAAGCACCTGGTGGGGCAGGGCCAGTTCATGAACTTTGATGCCCTCTTCCAGCAGGCCGCGAACCTCTTCCCGGTCAGCGGGCATCTGATCAATAGTGCGCCGGTAAATGATGCTGATATGCGTGTCGGGCGGGGTCAGGCGCCAGGCGGAGCGAGCTGCGTCCATGGCGGTGTCGCCCGCGCCAATAACGCCGATTCGTTTACCGAGTGTCACCGGTTTCTGTTCGCGTACACGCCGCAGGTAGTAGAGCGCGTCCATCACCCCTTCGCAATCCTCGCCGGGACAGCCCAGCCGCTTGGCTTGTTGCGCGCCGACGGTTACGACGGTGTATTTGAAACCTTCTTGTTTAAGGTCGGCCCAGGTAAAGTCGCGCCCGGCCTGTTGATTGTAACGGATTTCGATGCCGAGATGTTCGATGATGTGTTGGTCCTGCTCAATGGTATATTTCGGCAGCCGATAGCTCGGGATGGTACCGGACACCATCCCACCCGCGTAGGCGTGGGCCTCGAAAATGGTCACCTGATAACCGCCTTGTCCCAATTGGTAGGCGGTGGCCAACCCGGCGGGGCCGCCGCCAATAATGGCCACTTTAACGCCGCGATCCGGTTCTTTATGTCGATAACGGGGTTCGACTTCCTTGTCCATGATGAACCGTTTCATTTCGCGGATAGCCAGCGGTTCATCGTAATGGGTGCGGATACAGGTGTGCTCGCATAGGTGATCGCAGACACGACCGAGAATGGTGGGCAACGGATTGTCCTGCCGGGTAATCTCCACAGCATCCGCGAAACGACCCTCGCGCACGGCGGCCATGTATTGCGGGACCTTTTGGTCGATGGGGCATTCATCTACACACGGTGCTTCGATACAGTCGAACAGATCAAGTTTGCGCGTGGTCTTGCTTTTGGACGTCATAAAAGTTTGCTTGGCCAGGAGCCGGTTGGTGAACGTGCTGTCGGCGTAGTAACGCAGGTTGACACGCGCGCAGACGCAGATGACTTCGTCGGACAGTTTGTTCAAGACGTCTGGGTCCTCCACATGAATCTGCGCGGCCCAGGCCCGTACCCAGTCACGAATGCGGTATTCCTGGTAGTTACGCGGGTTGTAGGCCAGTTTCTTTGCCAAGTCGCGGCAGACGGACCATTTTAGTATGACCCCATGATGTGTACGGGCGGCATCTTGCAGCATGCGCGCGAAATCATAAACGAAGGCCGGATGCGCGATGGCGGTACGCGCCACGAAATCGGGAATATCCTTGGCGTCCACGCGGTCCATGGCCGCGTTCAGGTTATCGATATATTGTACCATCCGTAGATAACCGCCCGATTTAAGGATGTCGGAGCAGACCGTGACGGTGGCCATGCCGGACCGCAGCAATTCCGCCACGTTAAAGGCGTCGGCCCCGGCGGAGTAGGATATCTTGAGCGCGCCTTTGAACTCTTCGGCCAGCACGCTGGCCAAGGTCGTGGTAATGGCATGGAGCGGTCGACCCGAGAGGTACATCATCTTTTCTTTGGGATCAAATACCGGGCGGAAATTTTCCACTTCCAGCGTATTCGATAACTTCACGCCAAACTCCAGTTGCTCGCGGTCCGCCACCGCGCGTAAATTATGTATCATCTGGATGGCGTCCGGGTACTTCAGGTCATGTTCGAACGCCGTCGGCGGCACAACGATATCTTCGTAGCCCAGGTCATCATTCAGTATTTCGCGCACCCGTTCCGGGCCAAGCAGGGTGGGATTGCATTTGACGCTGGTGTGTAGTTTGCGTTCCTGCATCAGATAGGCCGAAATCTTTTCGATCTCGTCCGGCGGACACCCGTGCATGGTCGATAGCGTGACCGTATTGGAAAGCTGTGCCGGAATCGGAATATCTTTAACTGCCGGATAATGGCGGGCCACTGCCTCTACGTAGGGGGGCAGGTAGGTTGAGGCGTCACGCATCTGATCCAAGTACCATTGGACATTTGGTTGGCGAATGCCTTTTAGGTCGTAGCCGACACTCATGTTGAAAATGATACCGGGCCGCTCGCCCGGAAATCCGAATTTATGGTGCAGGGCATGGATAAGCACCCATGCGCGCAGGTACTCGTCGAAGGACTGATGGACTTTTAGCTCCTGTGACCATTCCACGTTGTAGCCCTCATCCTCCAAATCGATACACGGCTTGGACACGTCCAGTTCGTCAAGGGTCTGAATGGTCTTGAGCTCAATAAACCGTGCGCCGCATAGCCAAGCCACAATGATATTCTGTGCCATTTGTGAATGCGGGCCGGCTGCAACGCCGATTGGCGTTTCGAGCGGGTCGCCGTATTGAGTGATACGGAAGCGGTCGGTTGCTTGCGGCCTGAAGAAACAGGCGCCTGGAATCCCGAACAAGGATTGATGGGATTCCCACTCGGTGAACACCCATTCGGTTAGCTGTTCCATACTGACGGGCTGAAAACGATCGGACATCTATACCTCCTTGCATCACTATCCAGATGGATGTTAGCCCATTTTGGTGAATATACTAGCCTGCAAATTTCGTGACGTCCGGCTTTTTAGGAGAACCGCCCATTGCGGATTCCAATCTTGCGCGGCCCGTTATGGCGTGCGATAGTCCACAGGCTTTTGAGCATGCAGTGGACCAACCACACAAGCTTGAGGGCACTGAGTCAATTTGGACTACTATCGCGAATAAAGGAGGACGGCATGAGTACATCTGACAAAACCACTGGTGGGCGTTGCCCGGTAATGCACGGGGCCATACCGCACGCGACCATGGGGGCGCAATCAAACCGGGACTGGTGGCCGAACCAGTTAAATTTGAAAATCCTGCACCAGAACCCCCCGGCATTGAATCCTTTGGGTGCGGACTTTGATTATGCCACTGCATTCAAGGGATTGGATTTGGAGGCGGTGAAGAAAGATTTAGATGCGCTGATGACGGATAGCCAGGACTGGTGGCCGGCGGATTACGGGCATTACGGGCCACTGTTCATTCGCATGGCCTGGCACAGTGCGGGGACGTACCGTACAGCCGATGGGCGCGGTGGGGCCAGTTCCGGCACCCAGCGGTTTGCCCCGCTCAATAGTTGGCCGGATAACGCCAGTTTGGATAAAGCCCGGCGTTTACTGTGGCCGATCAAGCAGAAATATGGACCCGCGCTGTCGTGGGCGGATCTGATGATCTTGGCGGGTAACGTCGCCATTGAGTCGATGGGTGGCCCGACCTTTGGTTTCGGTGGTGGGCGCGTGGACTTGTGGGAGCCGGAAGAGGATATCTATTGGGGGCCGGAATCCGAGTGGCTCGGGGACAAACGCTACAGTGGCGATCGCGAACTGGCCAAACCACTGGCGGCGGTGCAGATGGGGCTGATCTACGTGAACCCGGAAGGACCTAACGGTGAACCGGATCCGATGGCGTCCGGCCGCGACATCCGCGAAACGTTCGCGCGCATGGCCATGAATGACGAGGAAACCGTTGCCCTGACGGCTGGGGGTCATACCTTCGGCAAATGTCACGGGGCCGCGCCCGATTCACATTTGGGGCCCGACCCGGAAGGCGCACCGCTGGAGGAACAAGGACTCGGTTGGAAAAATAGTTTCGGTACCGGCAAAGGCGACGACACCATCACCAGCGGTATCGAGGGCGCGTGGACCACGCACCCGACCCGTTGGGATTCGGGCTATTTCGATCTATTGTTCGGCTACGAATGGGCCCCCGAGAAGGGACCGGGCGGTGCCTGGCAATGGCATCCAAAGGATACCCGTGACGAAGATATGGTGGTGGGCGCGCATGATTCCAGCAAGAAGTTCCGGCCCATGATGACCACGGCCGATATGGCCATGCGTCACGACCCCATCTATGAGAAAATCGCGCGCCGCTTCCAAAAGAATCCGGACGAGTTTGCGGAGGCCTTTGCCCGGGCCTGGTTTAAATTGACCCATCGCGATATGGGGCCGAAAGCCTGCTATCTTGGACCGGAAGTCCCGGCGGAGGATTTGCTGTGGCAGGATCCCATCCCGCCAGTGGATCATCCGCTGGTCGATGACCACGATGTCGCCACCCTCAAAAAGCAAGTGCTGGATTCAGGCTTGAGCGTAGCCGAATTGGTGTACACCGCGTGGTCGGCGGCCTCGACGTTCCGTGGATCCGATAAGCGCGGCGGGGCCAACGGAGCCCGCCTGCGCCTGGCACCGCAAAAGGATTGGGCGGTCAACCATCCGGAACAGTTGGTGAATGTGTTGGATAGATTGACCGCTATCCAATCGGGCTTTAACAAGGATGCCAAAGACGGCAAGCGTATCTCGTTGGCCGACTTGATCGTGTTGGGAGGATGTGCGGCGGTCGAACAGGCGGCCAAAGCCGCCGGTCACGCCTTGCAGGTGCCCTTCACGCCGGGCCGGATGGATGCGGTGGCTGAACAGACCGATCTGGAATCCTTCGCGGTGCTGGAGCCGGAAGCGGACGGCTTCCGCAACTACCTGAAACAGGATTACACGGTCCCGGCGGAGGAGCTGTTAATCGACAAAGCCCAACTGTTGACGTTGTCGGCACCCGAAATGACGGTGTTGGTCGGCGGGTTGCGGGTGTTGGGCGCTAACTATGAGCAGTCGCCGCACGGCGTGTTCACGCATCAGGTGGGTACCCTCACGAACGACTTCTTTGTGAACCTGCTTGACATGGGGACGGAATGGAAACCCTTATCGGACAAAGGCGACGTGTTTGAGGGTTGTGACCGGAAGACCGGCGAGCGCAAATGGACCGGTACGCGTGTTGATCTCGTGTTTGGGTCGAATTCGCAGTTACGGGCTCAAGCGGAAGTCTATGCCGAAGACCATGCCTGCGAAAAATTCGCGCGTGATTTCATCACGGCTTGGACCAAAGTCATGAACGCGGATCGGTTTGATATAAGTGGGGAGTAGGCTTTGTGTCCGTTGAGTGAAGCAAAATAGACTCTCATCGTCGCCCTCTATCTTCATACAACATAGTCTCAGCGGACACAGACTTTGCCTGCTTGAGGCCTTTGATTTCACGGATATGGCTGCTCGGCGCTTTCTCTGGCCAAGCGTGTTTCGGGTATCGGCGTTTTAATTCCTGGCGGATACGCGGGT
>PWVE01000172.1 GCA_003562335.1 PVC group bacterium | reverse complement strand
GCCCTGTCCGAACTGCACTTGTCCGGTAAGGTGGTCCCACGCTTCAATCCGGCATAAGGCTTTGCGGGTGGGCATCCGGCCCGCCTGTACTTCGGCCACGATATAAGCTGCGTCGTCAGGCGTCACTTCCGCCAAGATCACCAGCGGTTGGCCGGGCAGGTACACATTCACCAGCGGTTCAACCGCGCAGTAACCAAAACAACCGACCGGTGCCACCGTAGCGGGCTGTCCGGCCTGCTTCAGTTCCGTTTGGATGGCCTGGTAGACGGCTTGGGCTCCGTTACCAATCCCGCACGTACCCAGCCCCACCCCAATACGCGGGCCATCGTGCAACAACTTCATCAAGCCACTACGGCGCGCATCATTCAGCGCATCAAAATCAGCGATCTTCATGCTATTTCGTCCTTTCGCATAACCTCGCGCACAATGCGGCGGAGCTGGAGATCAGTCATGTGCCCGTGGATATCCTCGTCCACCGCCACCACCGGTGCTAATGCACACTGTCCGAAGCAGGCGACCGTGCGCACGGTGACGCCATAATCGGCCGTGGTAAACGCCGTAGCCCCCTCATCCTCCGCAGGCGGCGATCCGGCCGCCGCCAGTACGCCGTCCATAAGCATTTTGGAGCCGCGGGTATGACACGCCGTGCCGCGACAAACCATGATGGTGTGACGCCCCTGCGGTTGCAGATTAAAAAAGGAGTAGAACGTCACCACGCTATAGATCTCCGACAGCGGTATCTGTTTCTTACGGGCGACCAGCTCCAGGGTGGTCGTGGGCAAATAGTTTAGGGGATGCTTGGCTTGCAATTCCTCAAGGATGGTTAACACGTCCCCGGTCCGGTCAGGATGGCGCGCAATAATCTCGTCCACTTGTGATTCCGGTAAGGGGGCAGTTTCGCGGGAAGCAATCATACAGAATTCCTTTCGGCCTGAACCATTTCACGTTCCTTATCACGGGATACGGTGCCAGTGATCAAATCGCCACAGGCATCCACCGCCGCCGCGATGGCGGCGCTCGTTTGCGGTGAAAACGTAGTGCCCCATTCGGCCTGCATCAGCGGGATACCGATCCACCAAGCTTCCGGACGGGCACCATACAACTCGTTGGCGAGCGCCAACAGGTAAGCCGGTGACACCCGGTGCACGGAGTGCGGGGTCTCGCCCCTGGGCATGGGCTGTAGCGGTTGCACACAAACGTGCGATTGCCAAGGCGCATCCAGGCAAGCGGGGCCATCCGGGAACTGACCTGCCCGGCAGGCATCGAGAAAAATCACGCGCTGGACGTGTGCAAAATGGGCTGCCCATTCGGGGGTCAGCTGATGAAGTTCCTCCACTAGGACCTGCGGCCATTGCCGGTCCGCCACCGCCCGGGCCGCCGCCCGGCCGGCCCCGTCGTCGCCGCGTAGCTCGTTGCCCCAGCCCAGTACCAAGGTGTGGTTGGCCTTATGCCCGCTGCTTTTCATCCACTATATTTCCTTGCGCATCGACCAGTTGCAGGTGCAACGCCATCTCGCCCAACGCGTGCGTGGAACAACTCAAACAGGGGTCGTAACAGCGAATAACGGCCTCTACCCGGTTGAGCGCCCCCTCCTCAATCTGGGTGCCGCGCACATAGGTCTTGGCGGCCTGCAGGATGCCGCGGTTCATCGCCATATTATTGTGGCCGGTGGCAATGATTAGATTCGCCCACGTAATCAGTCCGTCATCGTCAATGCGGTAGTGATGGATCAGTGTCCCGCGCGGGGCCTCCGATACGCCGATGCCCTCGGATTGATTCGGGCCCGCTTGGGCGCGTACACGACTGGAAGCAGTGACCGGGTCGTTCAACAAGGCTTGCACACGTTCAAGGCCGTATAAAATTTCGATCAGGCGCGCGTAATGATAATGGAATGAACTGAGTACGGCGCCTTGGGGTACCAGCGCCCGAAAGTCCTGCAGATCCTGATCAGCTAACGGCGTGCCGCATTGGTCGCAGTTATTCAAGCGCGCCAACGGACCTACCCGATAGAACCCGGCGGGATAGCCCATCGGTTTGTAGTAGGGCGTCTTGAGATAGCTCCATGGCTCCACGGCTTCCCCGATCCAGTCGTCATACTGCTTGGGGTCGAGCTGGTCGCCTACCAAATCCCGGTTTTCGTCCCGTATGCGCAGGTTCCCGTCGTAATGTTCCAGCGACCCGTCGGGTGTAGTCAAACCCATGAAAAGACTGGGGAAATTGGCAAAGTTATCGATTTCACTGGCGAACGCGTCCAGTGCTCCTTTTAATAAGTCCAACGCCTGCCGGGTGATGGTTAATCCTTGCGGGATCATTTCCAATATCCGGTCGCGTGTTTCGGGGGTCAGCGGCGAGCCTACCCCGCCGGGGACCACCCACGCCGGATGCACGCGTTTACCGGCCAGCCATTCGATGATTTGCTGACCAAACATCCGCAGCCAGATCCCGTTCTTGGCGATTTCCGGATGCGCCGCCGCCAGCCCCAGGATATGCCGTTGCGCCGGATCAGCGTCCATGCCCAACAGGATATCCGGCGCACTGAGGTGAAAGAAACTCAAGGCGTGCGACTGAATGGTCTGGCCCAAATTGAGAATACGCCGCAAATTAGCAGCCGCCGGAGGAATCTGCACCGCCAGCAGGTCATCACAGGCTTTGGCCGACGCCATCAAATGGCTGATGGGACAAATGCCACAAATGCGCGCTGTGATGGCCGGCATTTCATAATAGGGTCGGCCTTCGGTGAATTTCTCGAAACCACGAAACTGCGTTACGTGAAAGCGCGCGTCCGCTACTTCGCCTTGATCGTTCAAATGGATCGTGATCTTTGAGTGCCCCTCAATACGGGTAACCGGGTCAATCGTAATGGTTCGCGACATAATGTTCCTTCTGCGGCTTATCCGAACCGCGTCTTATCCCCCAGCGCCGGTATGCGCCCTTCCAACAACTCGGCAATAACGAAAAAAATATGGTCCGGATGTGGCGGACAACCCGGCACATGCAGGTCGACCTTCACCACCTCATGAATCGGGCGGGTCCGGTCCAGCAGCGGGGGGATATTGTCCTGCGGGACTTGTGGCTGCGCCGACACATTTTCCAGATAGGCCCGACTGTAAAGCTCATCAAGCGAAAAATTATTACGCATGGACGGAACATTCGCTGTTACCGCACAATCGCCAAGCGCCACGATCAATTTAGATTTGCGGCGTACCAACTGGACCTTGTGCAAGTCATCGTCGTTGGTGACGGCCCCTTCCAGAAAGGTGACGTCCACCTCATCGGGAAAGACTTTATTGTCGACCAGCGGGCTATACACCAAATCGATTCTATCCGCCACTTGGAGCAAGCGTTCGTCGATATCCAAAAACGACATATGACAACCGGAACAACCGTCCAACCATACCGTGGCGACGCGCACCTTATCCATTTTACCGTGCTCCTTTCTGCACTCTGCATGGGGCGTGATTTGATCCCGCCCTATGCTTGGCAGTATGGGCCAATGAGTCGCGCACCAGTATCGGTGTCCACCCGCCTTCCAACCTAAGGGAAAACACTAACCCGCTTCTGGCAACGGGAGGGGTGCTCAAGGATCGCGGCGTTGGCCATGGAAGCGAAAGCGTTGTCGCAGTTCGCGCGGCAGGAATTCCGTACCAAACAGCATGTATAAACCGTGCTGCTCGGCTAGGGCCTCGATTTCGTCCAGCCAGGAATTTTCGCCGGTACGAATATATTGGCTAATCAGATCATATACCTTGCGCCAAGCCCAGTCCTCCCGGATCGCGGCATCGCCTCTATCCGCCGACTCCAAATCAAGCTGAAACAGCATGTCCTGAGCCCCCGCCTCTGCCCGCCCCACGACTTGCAGGATCGCTTCGGTGCGATCAAGTGGCACGCGGCCATACACCACCAGCGGCCGATTCAGATAGAGATGCGTCAACTGCTGCGGATAACTCTCCACGGGGACCTCCCCGGGCCAACGATAGCGCAAATCCAACAACACCGGTTGACTCAAGGCACGGGCCAATTCCTCCATCGACGCCGGTAACTCTTCGCGCTGCGCGGTAATAATGGAATCGCCACGATTCATGTAGGCCAGCAAGTCCAACAGGTAATCGTTAATATGCGGGCCGCCACCGACGGTAAACACGGAAACCCGCCCGGCATTTTCCTGGGCAAATCGATCGATGATCGCCGTGCTGTCCAGCACTCCCGTCGTGGGAATGCCGTCACTGGTCAACACCGCTAGCAACGGGCGGGCTGAATCGGCGCGTTCCGTCAACAACGGCAACAGCGAGGCGAAGACATCACTTTTGCCCTCCGCCCGCAATTGTTCGACAAAGTAGGCTCCGCGTGCCCGGGAACGGGCATCAACCGGCGTCAATCCGCCAAACGCCTGCCGGACCTCATCATTAAAGGCCCAAACATCAAACCGGTCACCGGGATTCAACGAGCCGAGCCAATAGTGCAAGCCGGCCCGGGCGCGTTCCACCGTTCGCTGCGTCATGCTGGCGGAGGCGTCCTGTATCAGAATGACGTCTTTAGCCAGCACCGGCAAGGGTGCACCCGGCGCGCGCTGTATGCGTGCGCTAAAATATCGATACGGTTCGGCATCGGTCGGCACGTAGGTCTGGAGAGTAATTTGCAACAACTCATCCAGCGGTTCAGCCTCCACCACGTCATCCTCCGGCAAGACCTCCAAGGTGGCCCACTCAGGAGGGTCGGTCGTCGGCACGGGGTCGCTTTCCGGTGGCGGCCTCCGTGGCCCCGCCGTCCGGCCTGTGCCACCCACCACCCCTGTGCCCAGCAGCTGTCGATCGGCTGATTCAACGGCTGCTGTGAGGTCAAGTGCTTGTGGCACACGAGGGGTGTCCGGAATCAAACGGCGCGGCAACGCGCTGCGCTCATCGGGGACCAATCGTTCGCGAATGGCCAGGATGGATTGGCGCGCGTCCCACGCCACTTCCAGCTCGGCGACGTCCGGCACCGCTAACGCGTGCTCTTCGCCGACCAGCTCCGCATCCCACTCAACCGGAACGTCCAACCCCATTTCTGTCCACAGGGCGTCGAAACGTTCGGCATCGATGGTTTCGACGGCGGGTGTTACGGGGTCCGCCGAGGGCCGCGCGCGCGTTTCCGGCACGGCGGTCCGCACCTCCTGCATGACAAACGGGCGGATACGCGTTTCCGCTGTCCATTCGGGGGTGCGTCCGACCGGAATCGGCGGAAACCAGAACCACACCCCGATATGCAGCAGCACCGAACACAGCACGGCACCGCCCCACCACCACTCATGGTGATGATACCCCGCCATCCGGGTTGCGTGCCGTGCAATAGTCATGATCTCAGCCTTGGAGGTTCATTAAGAACTCTGCATTAGTCTTAGTCTTTTTCAACCGGTTAATCAACAATTCCATGGCCTCTACCGCCGGCACATCCTTTAACGCCTTGCGCAGAATCCAAATGCGATTGAGCTCGTCCGGATGCAGCAGATTTTCCTCTTTGCGGGTGCCGGATTTTTCAATGTTGATGGCCGGGAATATGCGTTTATCCACTAAATTGCGGTCCAATCCAAGTTCCATGTTACCCGTGCCCTTGAATTCCTCAAAGATCACCTCATCCATGCGGCTGCCGGTATCCACCAATGCCGTGGCAATAATGGTCAAACTGCCCCCGCCTTCAATGTTACGGGCCGCACCGAAAAACCGTTTGGGTTTATGCAGGGCGTTGGCATCCACCCCGCCCGACAGGATTTTTCCACTGTGCGGCTGCAAGGTGTTGTACGCCCGCGCCAAGCGGGTGATACTGTCCAGCAGGATGACCACGTCCCGCCCATTTTCCACCATGCGCTTGGCCATTTCGATAACGATTTCCGCTACCTGCACGTGACGCTCGGGCGGCTCATCGAATGTGGAACTCAACACCTCCGCCTGGGTGTTGCGTTGCATGTCGGTCACTTCTTCTGGACGCTCGTCAATCAGCAGTACAATCAACTTGGCATCGGGGCTGTTCTCGGAAATGCTATTCGCCATTTGTTGCATTAATACCGTTTTGCCCGTACGCGGCGGGGCCACAATCAACCCGCGCTGGCCGATACCGATCGGCGTCAGCAGGTCCATAACCCGCATCGATATATTGTCCGGCTTGTTTTCCAACACAAACCGTCGATCCGGAAATAGCGGCGTAAGGTGCTCGAACGGGATTAAATTCTTGGCCGTACCCGGCTCTTTGCCATTGATCTTTTCCACTTTTAAAAGTGCAAAAAAGCGCTCCTTATCCTTGGGCGCACGAATCTCCCCTTCAATGTAATCGCCGCTGCGCAAGCCGAACTTGCGGATTTGTGACGGTGACACATAGAGGTCTTCGGGACAGGGCAGGTAGTTGTAATAAGGCGAGCGCAGAAAGCCAAAGCCGTCCTGCAAAATTTCCACTACGCCCCGCCCGAACATTTGTCCGGAACGACGGGCTTGTGCCTTCAGGATTTCGAGGACCAACTCGTGTTTAGCCAGCGCCCCCAGTTCGGCCAAGCCCATTTCCTCGGCAAAGGCGACCAGCTGCGGTACGGTCATTTCCTGCAGG
>PWVE01000224.1 GCA_003562335.1 PVC group bacterium | reverse complement strand
GGCAGATATCGAATCTAAATTGTCGAGCAGGGATATGCCGATATTTCCGCCGATATGGACCTTGCGTCCACCCACGGCCAGCATGCCCGCCACGACCAGGGTGAGCAGGACCGGAGCGGCCAGCCAACAGGTGCCGCGCCAACGGGCGGAACGCCAAGCGGGATTAAGCCATAACCAGCAGCACATCGCCGGTCCCGCCATCAAGGTCGTCTCCCGGAACCATGCGCCCAGTAACACCAGTGTGCTGGCCAGTCCAAGTCGTAGGTACCCGCCCTTTCGGGTGGGTTGGGCACCGACCATGACGCCGTAGGCCGCCCCGATAAAGAAGAATTGGATGGTGCTCCGAAACGCATAAAAAAGAAAATGGGGGGCTAGGGCGCTCCCTCTCAGGATCAGCCAAATTGCCGCCAAGGAAATAATCAAGGGTGCCCAAGGCGGGAATTGCCACTTACGCAACAGATGAATCAGGATGCAAAAGAACAAGATTAGCAGGACGGTGTTCAACCAGGCCGGGGCAAACGGGCTGGCCACAAAGATCAGCGCGGCCAGCAAGACCGGGAAGCCGGGCGCAATGAAGGCCGACACGCGGGCGAGTTCCTCACGTGCAAAACCACTCTCCAGCAGATTCTGGGCCAGTCGGATATAGGTAAACGGATCCTGTCCGGTGACGTGGGTCACAATGCGCAGCTGCATCGCCAGCAGGACGCCTGTCACCAGCAGGAACGTGACCCCCAAGGCAATGGATGCTCGCGAACAGAGGTGGTGCGTTACGTTTCTTTTTGGTGTTGGAATGGACGGGTCTGAATGCATTTAGCGAATCACACGCAACGGCGAATAAGGTCACCAAAATACCCCAGTCCAAACCAACGAACAATCATAATTGCCGGTGGGGATAAGGATTGAGTAATGAGCAGGAAGTCGCTATTTTCCCGCTATGAAACTGATCATCCAACTGCCCGCCCTGAACGAGGAAAAATCAATTACCACCACGCTGGCCGCCATTCCGCAACGGGTTCCGGGCGTGGATGTGCAGGAAGTCGTGGTCGTCGACGATGGTTCCACGGATAAAACCGCTGAACTGGCGCGGGCCGCCGGGGCCGTGGTCGTATCCCACGAGCGCAACCGCGGAGTGGGCGCGGCGTTCCGCTCCGGTATCTTGAAGGGGATGGATCTTAACGCGGATATTATCGTAACCATTGATGCCGATGGCCAATTTGATCCTGATGATATTCCCAAATTGATCGCCCCGATTCTTGAAGGACGGGCCGACTTTGTCACCGCGTCCCGTTTCAAGGATCCGGCCCTGATTCCGGAAATGCCGGGGACCAAGTTGTGGGGCAACCGCTTCATGTCGCGCTGGGTCAGTTCGTTGACGGGCCAGCATTTTTACGATGTGTCCTGCGGGTTCCGCGCCTATTCGCGCAACGCCTACATGCGGTTGGTGCTAACCGGGGATTTTACTTACACGCACGAGGTTTTCCTGGCCTTGGCCTTTGCGGGCGTGGCGATCCAGGAAGTACCGGTCCGCGTGCGGGGGGTGCGCGAGCACGGTCAAAGCCGGGTGGCCAACAATCTGTTTCGTTACGGTTGGCGTACGGCCGCGATTATTTTGAAAACCTACCGGGACTATCACCCCCTAAAATTCTTCAGCAAGATTGCCGTCGTGTTGGGGGGGGCGGGTTTGGCGTTACTGGTGTTTTTGGGTGGGTTCTGGTTACGGACCGGTGGTTTTTCGCCACACAAATGGGCCGGTTTTTCCGGCGGGTTCCTGCTGGCTATGGGCGTCTTCTTTGTCATTATCGGCGTGGTGGCCGAGATGCTGGACCGCATCCGGTTGGCCGTCGATGAGGCCTTGTACCGGGTCCGGCAGTTGGAACGTGAAGTCCGGGGGCGGGACGGTGCTAATGGACCACCGTAAACCCGCACCAATGCAACTTCGTCGGCCCAGCCGCCGCTGGCCCGACCCGGTAGGCGGCGAACGGGGGGATGGCCGCGATGGCCTCAATAGGATATCCCGCTGATTGAATGCGTTGGTAGGCGTCCTCCGCGTATCCCTCTTCCAGGATCAATATGGTTTCGTCGGTTGGCAGCGGCATGCGATTGGGTAAGGTACGGCGGAAACGCGGATTGTAGGGCAAGGGGATGCGCTCAATCAACGCCTCGGCGCGGTTGTGGATGCTAGCGTGACGATGCAACAAACGCAGCACCCCGCGCTCGGCCACTACCCGGGCTGCGGGATAGCGGGCGATGGCCCCCAGCAAGGCATCAAGCGATTCGCCGAGTGCCGGCCAAGCCTTGTCTTCGGCCGCCAGGACAAAGAGCTGTGTGAGGCGCGGCGGTGTGGGATTGGCGGGGCCGGACTCAACACGCCATTCGAGCGCATCAATCTCGATCGATGGAAAGCGAATATCCATCCAGGGATTAAAGCCGCGCAAATAAAGCTGGTCCCCGCTCAAATAGGCCGCTGCGATTCGCTGTTCGGAACGTTGAATAGCTTGCCAGTCTCCGTTGGGCGTACGACCACGGATCAGATAGCGATACGGAAGGTCCACTGGCCGTGCGGCCACGGCCCGTAAACCACCGAGGCGAATTGGCGGATCAAATTCCAGCACGATCGATGCGGCATCCGTCGCGACGTCCGGCCAAGCGGTGCGGCTCGAGCGATCAAATAGAGCGTGTTGGTTGGTCGGAGCGGTGGAATCATGTATTTGGATCGGTACGACACTGAATTCGCGTTTTCGTTGCACCGGCGGATTTTCGATCAGGGCATACGGGCCCGCTTCCACAATGTGTCCGGGGGCGGCACCTACTGCGGTATAGCTGCCTTGTAAAAAAGGCCACACCGATCGGCGACTGAGCAGGGCGGGGGTGTCACTGAATTCCCAAGCCGCTTGATGCGATAGAAAGCGCTCACTGAACGCGGATGTAAAGACGGGATAGCCGCGCGCTGCAAATGATAGGCGCGCCGCTTCGTAGCCTTCGGTTTGCGACCCGGTGTGTTGGATCGTTCGCCAATTCTGCGCGCGTGCCGCCCTGATAATGGACTGAAACTCAGCCAGCGTGGCCTCCTTACCCGGTGCTCGCAGGCGGGCGGTTTGCCAGGTTCCGTGGACGTTGTATAGGGCCATGACCAAGGCTAGGCCCCAGCCTGTGCGGGAGACCCAACGGTGCGGTGCGCGTATCCAAACCGCTAATGACCAGCTCAGAACGAACATCAAGGGGGCGATTAGGTAGCGGGGCACATAGCCGGTCATGGGGTGGGGAAAATAGGTAATGGCAAAAAGCACGACAAAGCATAGCAGTAACCGGCGGGCTTGGCGCAGGGTGGACGTGGGACGGGGCCAGCGGATGGTCAGCACGATTCCCCCGGCCAATAGCACCACATACAGGATTGAGGCGATGCGCTGCACGAAGGCCGGATGCCCGGTCCAGTGGAGGCACGCCGCCAGATCGCGCGCCCACAACCCCTGCCAGCTGCGTCGTATCGAGCCCCACGAAAACCCACTCAAAACCGGCACTTCCTCATGGGCGCGCTCGCCTAGCATGGGCAGCAGCAATGTGGCTCCGACCGCGAGCACCACCATCCCGTAGGGCCACAGTTGACGCCAACAGGTCCGGTGCCGGTAGGCAAAAATCAGTCCCGCTATGCCGGCCGCGCCGAGGTAGGGCATGATCTGGAAATTGGTCCAGAGTCCGATGCCCGCAATCAGTGCCAGTCCGAGCGCGTGCCGCCAACTGGGAAGTACGGGCCGTTCAGGGTCAAAGTCCAGTGCCAGCCATAGCAAGGCCATGCCGAAGAAATAGGTTTGTGGATACCCGCCGAACGGGGCGGTGGTGTACCAGACCGGGCTCCAGCCCGGCAGCGCAGCGACGCTGGCGGCGGCCACGGCGGGCCATGGACCGCAGACCCGGCGGAAAAAGACATAGGTGATCCCGACCCAGGCGAGGGTAAACGCTACCGTGGCGAGGGTCATGGTGACATGACCCGGCTCGACGAAAATGAATACCAACGCCAGCGTGTAGGCTTCCAGCGCGCCCATATAGTTCTGGCCGCTGAAGAACAGCGGTCGGTCACCCTCCAAGATATTGAGCGCCATCTGTCCCACCACCGCGGTGTCGATGGTGGCGACATGCGCTTGCCAAGCCAGGTAGAGGCGCAACGCGGCGGCGATCACCAAAATAAACGGCAGCGCAAGCAATGCGCTGAGCTCGGTGGTGTGGCGGCGTTTGAAAACCATGTGTCGAGATTCCGGTAAACCGATCAACCTGTCAACTACGGCCGGTACCGAATAGTTACCGTGCGATTCGTCCCCGGGTTGAATCCGATCAGGCGCGTTTCATAGCCGACCTCGACGGGAAACAGTTCAACCGGCGGATCGGCCACCAAACCATCAGCCCAGTTATATTTGATGACAGTGGGTGCATGCCATTCGTCAAGCGAGATGTCGAACCGGTCAAAATGGGCCTTGACGTGCCCGCGGCCATGCAGGAAGAGGGACGATGGGCGTTGCACTTCGTAAATGGCAATATGCTTGATGTCGTGGACGCGCTGGTAACGTTCCGGTTCGGCGTCATAACGCTCCTGCCAATACCCATGCCAGGTCGCCACATGGGTTACATTGTGGATGTTCTTGAAATCGAACCAGCCGTCTGATCCCGCTTGGCGAAAGATCCGGGGCGGGTATTCGTATTCCACCAGGCGGGGCGAAAAGCCGTAGAAATCGGTGGCCATCATTTCGCGTCCCGTGAACATCGGCAAGGCGGCCACCTTGCCGCCGCCATAGCCGTGCACCGCGCGCCCGGCGAACATCAGCCGTCCGTCAGTGGGTACATGATCCTGAATCCAGGCGATAAAGGTGTCCATGTATTCCGGGCGCGTTTGGAAGGGGGCCATACCCCGACCGCCCCAGGTACGGCCGGCTTGATAAACGCTCAAGAGCAGAATCGCCAGGACCCACGCCGCAGCCATGCGCCAGCCCGCCGCCGTCCAGGACCGATGTTTCGCCGCCCGCAGCGCAACGGTGGTTATTCGGTCCAGCCACCAGGCGGCGGGCACGATCGCTATCAAGGCGGCAGGAATAATCAGTCGCTCGGTTTGCAGCAGTGCCTTAACCTCTTCGCCCCATCCTGAGAGGAGCAGCAAGGCCAGGATCAAGGGGCCGAAGAACCAGCGGGCGGACGTGCGGCGCATGAAGAAGCCGCCGATAAAGCCGAACACGACGATGAGCGCGTTCGTGCTGCGAAGATTATGGGCCATTACCCCGAGACCGCTTTTGAAATGCTCGAGCCAGGTCTGGTGGGCGGTTACTTGCGTAAACGAATCGATGTCGGAATAGCGCAACGGGACCAGCGCCAGCGGTAACAGCAGGATGAACAGCAGACCGCCTCCGGCCAGCACCCAAATCCATTTGCGCGGGAACAGGCGGTGGACATGGAGTAGCGCGATGCACAAGAAGGCGACCACAATGGTCAGCGACCCTGGCCACGCCAATAGCACCAAGCCTGCCAGCCACAAACAGGCGAAGGTTTTGCGGGCAGGGGTGGTTTCAATATACAGGAACCGGTATCCAAGGGCCGCGAGTGGCAACGCCATGCTCATGGAAAAGAGCGCGGTGGTGGTACCGTAATGCAGCAGATGAACCCAGAAGCGCTGGGTGGTCGCCAAGGCCAGCAGGACGGCTAGCCAGCGCGCGCGGGGGCGTGCGCCCACCCATTTCAGCGAAAGCCACGCGAGGGTTGGGACGATGCCCAGATAGATCACGGCCAGTGCTGGGGTATACAGGTGCTCAATCGGGATCAGGTGCAGCCAGGGCAGCAGCAAGGGGCCGACTGCCCAGATGCCGGTTGCCACCAAATAGGGCACGGGCATACCTGCATTCCAGTACGGATCGTAAAAGCCGGGTTTGGGGAACGTCTCTTTAAACGCCCAAAACCGGTAGATGAACGCCGGGTGGTCCGTCCGGTAGATCATCTGAAAGCCGGTCGCCTGATAGAGTTCCCATATCAGCAGGCCCACGCAACCAACGCAAAGCGCTACCCAGGTGATTGGGCGCCGCGCCACCATGGGCCACAGCCAGGCGATCGGGACAGCCAGTACCAGGCTACGCACGACGCCTTGACTCCACGGTTGTTCAAGCAGACGCCCCGTCCCGATCCAGCGTAAAGGGAAGAACCACGGGTCCAAAACCGCTGAAGACCCCATGTAGATGAGTATCGTGGCCAGCAGCGTCAGGGCCACTGTATCCGCGCCGCGCGCAATGTTGGGTGGCAGAGGCCGCCGCCAGGACAGGGTGTAGCAAATGACGGAGCCGACCAGTAGACCGATCGCGATCAGCGACAGCACACCGGGCTGCAGCCAGGCTGCATCCGGGGTTCGGGTGATGCGGAGCAGCAACAGGCTTGCCCCGCAGCAGCAGGCCAAACGGAGAGGTTGCCGGTAAGTCGAAAACCACTTAATCAGCGCGGGCACATGTTTTCTTGTTGGGCGCATAAAAGGCCTTCTCTTCAATTGAAGCACGGGTGGCGCATAGCCAACGGTGGCCATGCCCAGATCGCCTTGCCCCCATTGAAACAGTAAAACGGTTACCAGTTCAACGAATATGAGCCTGTGGGGAGCCGATTGCGCTGTTGG
>PWVE01000070.1 GCA_003562335.1 PVC group bacterium | reverse complement strand
TGCCGGCCAGCTCAGCCAACCACCGGATACACGCGGTGTGCGGGGCGTCGAAGGGTTCGATCGCCAGTACCGCCCCGCAACCGGCGGCCAAGGCGCGCGGTAAATTTTCAAACCAACCCCCACCGGTGATGTGCGCGAGGGAGACCACGTCGATGTCACGTGCCCGAATGGCGCGGATGACGTCCACGTACAAGGTGGTGGGGGCCATTAACCATTCCTGTAACGGCCGGGTGGTCCCGCCGAATTCGTGCGGTGCAGCGAGATCAAGCTGGTGCTCGGCGACCAGCGCACGGATAAGCGAATAGCCGTTGCTGTGAAATCCGCTGGAGGGGAAGCCGATAATCACGTCGCCCGGCTGGGTGTGCGACGGCGCTAACAGTTCCGTGCGGGTTACGGCGGCGACGCCGAATCCCGCCAAGTCAAAGTCGTGCTCATCGTACAAACCCGGCATCTCGGCGGTTTCGCCACCTAACAAGGGCATGTCGCACGCGGCGCACGCGGCCCGGATGGACTTAATCACGCGACGATACGTCTCTTCCGCCAACTGACCGGTGGCGTAGTAGTCGAGAAAGGCAAAGGGCTGGCCGCCACAGGTGATCAGGTCGTTATAGACCATGCCCACCAAGTCCTGCCCCAACCCGTCCAATAAGCCGGTTTGCAAACCCAGCATGAGCTTGGTGCCGACGCCGTCGGTACCCAGCGCCAGCCACGAGTCCTCCGCGGCCAGCCCGTCCGGTAACGCGGTCAGTTGACAAAAGAAATCGGGCGGCAACGGGGAAGTGGCAGGGGCGGCGCCTTGCATTAGGCCGCGAATAAGCGTTCCCGCCCTTTCCGGATCGACTCCGGCCGTCTTGTAGCGGTCATATTTGTCATGCATGAGTGGCCTCTGGGGGTTCCTCAATGGGGACGGGATAGTTACCGGTGAAACAGGCGTCGCAATAGGTTTCCAGACCGGCGCTGTCGCGCATGGCCGCTTGCAAGCCTGCAGAACTCAAGTAGTGGAGGCTGTCGGTCTCAAGGTACTCGCGAATCCGTTCAGCACTGCCCATGCGATGTCCAACCAACTGGTCGTAGTCCGGGGTATCGATCCCGTAGAAGCAAGGATGTGCAAAGATGGGACTGCTGATACGCAGATGGATTTTGGCCGCACCGGCCTCGCGCAACATCCGAATCAGGCGACGGCTGGTGGTCCCGCGCACGATAGAATCGTCGACCAGCACAATCGAGCGGCCTTCAATCGCGCTGCGCACTGGATTATATTTGATGCGGGCGCGCCAATCGCGAATGGATTGCGACGGCTCGATGAACGTGCGCCCGATATAATGGTTACGGATCATGCCCAGCTCATAGGGAATGCCCGAGGCGTCGGCGTAGCCCAAGGCCGCCGCGTTGCTGGAGTCGGGGGCGTTGATGACCACCTCGGCGTCGTCGGCCGGGCCTTCCTCGGCCAGTTTGCGCCCCAGCGCGCGTCGCACACTAAGCACGGATTTTCCTTGGTACAGGCTGTCCGGACGACTGAAGTAAATCAGTTCGAACACACAAAAGTGCGAAGTCTGTTTCGGGGCGAACCGGTGCGACACGATGCCGTTGCGGCCGATCACCACGCACTCGCCCGGCTCCACGTCGCGCACGTAACGCGCACCCATCAGATCCAGCGCACAGGTTTCCGAGGCCAGCACATAGGCATCTTCCTTGCGTCCGATGCAAAGGGGCCGGAAACCGTCCGGATCGCGCACGCCGATCAGTTGATCTTGGTGCAACATAACCAACGAATAGGCACCTTCGACTTGTTCCAAGGCATGCGTTAAGCGGTCCATAAAGGTTTGGCGCGCGTGGCGTGCCATCAGGTGAAACACAATCTCTGTGTCGGACGAGGTCTGAAAAATCGCCCCGTGCTCTTCCAGTTCCTGTTGCAAGGTCACGGCATTGGTCAATTGGCCGTTATGGGCGATGGCCACCTCCCCTACGGCCAGATGCGCGTGCAGCGGTTGTACGTTTTCGTTGTTGCTGCCGCCGGACGTGCTGTAGCGGGTATGCCCGATGGCGTAGTTCCCGATCAACTTGTGTTTGAGCGTGTCCGCATCGAACACGTCCACCACCCGGCCCATTCCTTTATGCAGCCGGATATGGTCGCCGTCCGACACCGCGATGCCGGTGCTTTCCTGGCCGCGGTGTTGGATCGCGTACAAGCCGGCATACGCCAAATGGGCGGCGTCCGGCCCGTTCCAAATGCCAATCACTCCACATTTATCATTTAGCATTAGTCTCTTCTCGCAGGTTGTTAAGGGGCCAATTCCAGTTGATCGATCCAGTGGGGTTCCAATGATTTGTCCGCCCGTGCGCGGTACTTCAACAAATCGAGCTCCACAGCCGGCGCGAGCAGTTTTCCGTCGCCCGCCGTGACGCGGCCAAGCGGGCGGATACCGGCCGCCTGCAATGCCGCAGGCCATTCCAACGTCGTGGCGTCCGGCACGAACAGGAGATAGGTGCAGGGCCCCTCCCCCAGCAAGACGTCCGGCAACGCAGCGGGCAGGTCATCGTTCAGTACCACGTCGCGGTCGGCGCGCGCAAATTGTTCCAGTATCCGCTTGAATACGCCGCCCTTGCCCACATCACGCATGGCAAATGCGCCCGGGTACGCGCGGTACAAGTCCAACAGTGCCTGGCCCACTTGGTGTTCCTGTGCAAAATCAACGGTCGGCACGGTAGCACCGCTTAACGTGCCGTCCTGGCGCAGGCGCCACAGGGCATACACATCGCCCGCCGTGAGGTCCGGCGTGCCCAGTAGGTAGAGCTGGCCTTCCGCCCCGGCGTAACGGTAACGGTCAGGGCCAAGCACGCTGTCGCCGACCAGCACAAAGACCGGCGTGGGCGCGATGGCGCCGACTTCCGATTCGTTGTAGAAACTGACGTTACCGCCGGTAACGGGAATGCCGAGCGCTTCGCAGAACTCTTTCATGGCGAGCGTGGTGCCCCCGAAGTCGATCATCGTTTCACGGCGATCGGCCGACGGATAGTTCAGGCAGTTGCTCAAGCCCAACGGATAGGCCCCGGCTGCAATGGACCGACGCCAGGCAGCGGCCAGCACGGCGCGGGTGCCGCGGTACGCGTGCTGCAAGGTCCACGGGCTGCGCGAATGCAGCGTAAACGCAACCGTGCGTTCGCTGGCCGCATCGTACATCAGCGTATGATCGTCGCCCGGCCCGCCCAGCGTGCGTTGATTGATCTCGTAATCGAACTGCTCGTAAATATGGCGTGCTGACGCGTAATGAGAGGTTTCCGCATACACTTCCAGCAGGGCCGATAACGTGGGCGGTTCGGGGTTGGTCGACGGCTTCCCGCCCAGCAGCGGGCGGCCGGTTCCGGCAATTCCGCTCAGGTCACTGGCCCGCTCCTTGCCCGCCCGCAGCACGTCGTCGGTCAAGTCGGCGTAATCCTCCACCGGACAACCGTCAATCAGCAGGTCCAACGGGGCGCTGGCGACGGTTTCGTTTTGGAAGCGCACGACCATGTCCGGCGTTTCTTCGATCACGCCGATCCACGCGTAGTCCAGCGGATAGCGGTTCAAGATTTCCTCGGCCTGCGCCAGTCGGTCCGGCGGCACGGTCGCCAGCATCCGTTCCTGGCTCTCGCTCAACAGAATCTCCTCCGCCGTGATGCCCGGCGCGCGCACCGGCACGGCATCGAGCTCGACGGTGATGCCGAGCCCGCTGTTGTGCGCGATTTCCGAGGTGGAACAGGTGATCCCGGCTGCGCCCATATCCTGCATGGCCGAGGGTACGCCGGCCCGGATCAGTTCGAGCGTGGCCTGCATGATCAACTTGCCCATGAACGGGTCGCCCACCTGCACGGCCGATTTTTGCTCGCGCGTGGCCTCGGTCAGGTTCAGCGAGGCAAAAATCGCGCCGGCAATGCCGTCGCGGCCCGTCTTGTTCCCGAAATAGAGTACCCGGTCGCCGACTTGCGCCGTGGAGGCTTTCAAAACCTGTTCCGGCTTGAGCAAGCCGGCGCAAACCACGTTGACCAGCGGGTTGTCGACGTACCACGGATACGACGAGTACTCGCCGCCCACGGTGGGGATGCCGGTGCAATTCCCGTAGTCGGCGATCCCGTCCACCACGTGCTCGGCAATCCATTTGCCGCGATGATCGCGGATATCGAAGTGCAACGAGTTCATCAGGGCAATCGGTTCCGAGCCCATCGTGAAAATGTCGCGCAGAATCCCGCCCACGCCGGTGGCGGCCCCTTGGTACGGGACCACGGCGGAAGGGTGATTGTGCGATTCAATCTTGAAGGCCACCGCCAATTGATCGTGAAGACGGATGATACCGGCGTTTTCGCCCGGGCCGGCCAACACGTGCTCGCCCTCGCGTGGCAGCGTTTTCAGGAAGTGCCGCGAATGGGTATAACCGCAATGCTCGCTCCACATCGCGCTGACCATGGCCACTTCCGCCGGGGTCGGGTCGCGCCCCAATCCTGCCAACAAAGTATCCTTCTGGCGTTGGTTCAATATCTGGTCAATGAGTATATTCATGCGCACACGCTCTCAATCATCCAGTTGCCGTCCTTGCCCGCATGCCACGGCATGGCCCGCCGTTCCGGGTGCGGCATCATACCCAGCACATTGCCGGCCTTGTTGGTTACGCCTGCGATATGCCCGACCGACCCATTAGGATTGGCCGCGTCGGAGATCTGCCCCTCGTCGTCGCAGTAGCACAGCGCAATCTGGTCGTTGGCTTGCAGCTCGGCCAGGGTTTCCGCAGAACAGTAGTATTGACCGTATTTGTGTGCAATCGGGACGCGCAGCACGTCCGGCTTAACCCCGGCCAGGAACGGACTGCGCCGTGATTGCACGCGCAGCCCCGTTTCGCGACAGATAAACCGGCCATCACGATTTTTCAGCAGCACGCCCGGCAGCAAGCGGATTTCGCACAGAATCTGAAAACCGTTGCAGATACCAATGATGGGCGTGCCCGCATCAGCGGCGGCGTACAGCGCGCGCGTAATGGGTGCCGTGCGCGCCATGGCACCCGGCCGGATGTAGTCGCCGTACGAAAAACCGCCCGGCACCACAATGGCGTGTACCGGACCGGAAAAGGAGTCCTTTTCAGAGGAAACCAGCATCGTTTCCACGTGCGCCGCCTGGCCGAACGCCGCTGCACAGTCGCGCTCGCAGAGCGTGCCGTGAAAATCAATAATCGCTATACGCAAGGCGGGATCGCTCATAGCACATCCAGTGTCCAGTCGTGGATTTCCGGGTTAGCCAGCACATCGCCCGCCACCGTACGCGCCACGCGTTCGGCCTCGGTCGCGTCGACCTGGTCGTCAAACTCCAAAACAAACTGTTGCGTGTGGGTCAGTTGCCGGATGCCTTTGACGCCCGATCGGCGCAGCAGCCGTTGCAATGTTTCCATTTCGGGGTCGAGCACCCCGTCCTTGATCTTGACCTGAACCGAATATTTCATCAGATGGAGTCTCCTGTTAGTCGTTGCTGAATAGTGGCGTAGCGTTCGCGGGTCTTGGCAATGATGTCGGGCGGTAGCTGCGGGGCGGGCGGGGTGTGGTCCCAGCCGACGCGGTCAACGTAATCGCGCACGATTTGCTTGTCAAACGAATCGTACACCCCGCGTTCCACGTCGGCCTGCAGGATGAACCGGGACGAGTCCGGCGTAAAGCATTCATCCACTAGGCGCAGGGTTCCGTCGGCGGCATGGCCAAACTCGAATTTCGTATCCACCAGCACAATCCCGGCGGCGGCACAACGCGCCGCCGCGAACTGGAAGAGGGCCAGCGCCTTGTCCCGCAGCTCATCCGCCAGCGGTCCCAAGGCCGCCTGCATCTGTTCAAAGGGGATGGTTTCATCGTGGCCTTCCGTCGCCTTGGTGGAGGGCGTGAAGAGCGGCGGATCGAAAGGGGTCATCGGGGCCACGTCCGGATGCGATTTCAGGTAGGACCCGTAGGCGTATCCGCGCACCACGCACTCGAACGGCACCACTTGGCAACGCTCCACGATCATGGCGCGTTGCGGCAAGTCTGCGCGGTACACCGGGTCCAGTGGCGTGTCGGGATCAGCCGCCAGCACCCGGCATTCCGCGTCCCCGCCGCCGTCCCAGTGCGTGGCCACAATATCCGTCAATTGAGGCAACCACCAGCGGGTCAAAGCCGTCAAAATGACGCCTTTACCCGGAATCGGATCGGGAAAAATTACGTCATAGGCTGACAACCGGTCGGTGGCGACAATCAGCAGCCGCTGCGCGTCTAACTCGTAGACATCACGCACTTTACCTTGATGGAGCAATTTCATCAAAAAACCCAGAAAAACACTAAATACAGGCCACTCGTTCAAACAACACCCCACATATAGTATGTCTTAGCCACCGTGTGAAGCAAAAAAGCGGGATGACCTAGAAAAATCGAATAAACTTTCATTTCTATGGACTGCGGTGCCATTGCGGGCGAAAGAGCCGGTTGCGCTGTAAGAAGTTGATGGAGTATGTGCTTCGGGGGAGCGTGTGTGGAGGCTGTTGTTGAGTATGAAGGGACTTTGTCATGTTGAGCGTAGCGAAACGAAGTCGAGATATCCGTCTTCACGAGTCACCGCCAGTTCTTTAGGCACTTGCCGAGACGTTTCAGAATCGCGCCAGCCACCATCGCATTGGGAACGGATTCAAAGGCGACGCGGCTCGGCGGAGAACGAGATTTT
>PWVE01000088.1 GCA_003562335.1 PVC group bacterium | reverse complement strand
TATTGATAGACTGGTCGCTGTTTTTTACGGTATTTGGTGACGTATATGTAAGAGTCTATGAATGAACATGTTGCGTGGTGACCGTTTATTCTGGTGTGTTTTAAGGGTACTGGCTAAAAGGTTATGAAAAAGTGAATGGGTTGACGACTACGGCGACGACTACGGACTACGGGAAGAGATTCTTGAGTACGTCCACCGAAATGGACGTAAGTGTGGGTGGCCGATATGAAACAGGTTCCGTCGACGTTACGGCTGGCGGCCAGTGAGGTAGTGCACACGGTCAAGAGCCGGACCCAGAAGGCGAGCAGGCGCCCGCTTGATTTTTGAGTTCGCGTTCCAAACCTTGGAACACGTTTGAGGGGTGTTCTCCAAACATTGGAAGTTTTGGGGCGATTTTTTCCAGACGTTGGAAGTAAAATTGGGGGTGCTTTCCAGACGTTGGAAACCGATACTTACCACTCGCCACTCGCCACTTGCCCCGATCACCGAAAACCGATAACCGATAACCTCTTCCGTCCCTCGCCACACTGTCCAAACCAGCGTGCCCGGCTAAGAAATCCAGTCCGCTTACGGACAGTGACGGCGTACTTCCGCTAGGGCGTAGACGTCGGTCATGCCGGCGACGTAATCGCAGACGGATCGCATGAGGCCGTCGCGTTCCACCTGGGCGCGGGCGCGGCGTCCCATGGTTTCGGGATGTTCGACATAGTGCTGGAACAGGCGCCGCATTAAACGGACGGCTCGTTGATTGGCATCGTCCACCGCCGGATGCCAGTACAGCTGCTCAAATAGGAATGACCGGTAGGGCGCGAGCAGTTCTTTGATCCCGGGACTGAATGTGACGATACGTTCCGGCGCGTTCATGACGTCGGCGGGTTGTTGCGGGGCATGTTGTTCCAGCATGCGCCGGGTTTCTTGCAGGACATCTTCCACTTGTAAATCGAGTAAGAACCGGATGGTGAAGGCGGCGCGTTCCGCAGCCGCGATGTCGGGGTAGGCACGGCGGCAGCGTTCATCGGCGCGTTGCCATAATTCGAGGGGTTGCAGGATTTCGTGGTTCAATAAGCCCGCTTCCAAGCCGTCCTCTACGTCGTGGGCTTGGTAGGCGATGTCATCGGCTACGTCCGCGATCTGGGCTTCCATGCTCTGGAACGGGCCAATCGGGTGTCCGTCCAGTACCGCTCCGGGATCGGCGGCGATATGCTTGCGGAGTCCTGCGCGTACTTCCCAGGTGAGGTTCAGGCCGGGAAAGGCCGGATAGCGTTGTTCCAATAACTCCACCCAGCGCAGCGTTTGCAGGTTGTGGTCGAAACCGCCGTCGGCCCGCATCAAGGCGTCCAGTTCGCGTTCGCCACAGTGTCCGAACGGGCTGTGCCCAATGTCATGGGCGAGGGCGATGGCCTCGGCTAAATCCTCGTTTACCCGCAGGGCCCGGGCCAGGGTCCGGGCGATAGCGGTCATTTCCATGGTGTGGGTCAGGCGCGTGCGGTAATGATCGGCCGTGACATCGACAAATACCTGGGTTTTGTATTCCAGCCGACGAAAGGCACGACAGTGCAGTACGCGATCGCGGTCGCGCTGGAATTCCAGGCGGTACGGGTGTGGTGGTTCCGGGTACCGGCGTCCATGACTGGTAGCTGCCCGCGTGGCGTACGGGGCCTCTTGTTCGCGTTCCGTCCGAGGTGACGTCATGTCCATAGTATGCGCCCGCCGGGCAGCCGCGTAAAATCTTTTTTACGAGAGGCTCTTGCAAAACCTCCAAGGTCGACACGGAGGTCGACCCTCCTGTAAAAAAACAGCCGTATTTCAAAGGTTCCCGGAGGGGCAGGCTCCGTCCTGCCCTCATGAATGGGAGGTTGTGCAAGAGCCTGACGGTTGTGCTGCGGCTTGACTCAGCGGGTAGGCTTCCTGATAGTGGAAGACCGAATGGGTATGAGGCAAATGATGGATCGAAGTAAACAGAATATCGTGCGGTGGGACCCGGCAAGGCGGATGCCGTGCGGGTGATCGCGGCCATGTGGAAACGCGAAGTGGCGGCCTGTTTTATGGCGCCGCTGGCGTACGCGGTCTGGTTTTTTTTCCTGCTGTTGATGGGATTTCAATTCCACGCCTTGTTGCAGGTGTTGGCGGCGGGACCGGTACACCACGGCATTATGCGGCTGTTAATGGGGGAAAGCCCTTTTTTCTGGCTGGCGATGTGGATGCTGGTGCCGGTAATTACCATGCGCGCCTTCGCGGAGGAACGACGGAGCGGTACGTTGGAAACGCTGTTGACGGCGCCGGTGACGGAGTGGCAAGTGGTGGGGGCCAAATATGCGGCCGCGCTGACATTTTATGCCATTTGCTGGTTGCCGACCTTGGGCTACACGTGGTTGCTGGCGCGGTACAGCCCGGAAGCGGTGCTGGTCGATGGCGGGGCGCTGGGGGCGACCTATTTAGGGATTGGTTTGTTGGGTGCTTTCTTTGTGGCCGTGGGGTTGTTGGCGTCGGCGGCCACCCGGCACCAAGCGGTGGCGGCTATGATCACGCTGGTAGTGTTGGGGATTTGGTTTCTGGCGGGGTTTATCCCTTACTACGCGCGTGCGGGCGGTGTGCAAGCGGTGGGCCGCTATATGTCGTCGGTGCTGCACATGATGGAATTTTCACGTGGGGTCATCGATTCGCGGCCGATAGTTCTTTACCTTACTGGGTCGGCCTTGGCCCTGTTTGTCACGGTCAAATTACTGGAAGGCCGGAAATGGAGTGGTTGAGGGTGTCATGCTAGGCGAATCGCAAGGGAAACAGGCTGTTTGGCGACGCAGGTGCTGGCGCACGTGGATTGGGTTGAACGTGACGCTGGCAGTGCTGTTGGCGGTCGCGTTGGTAGGGCTGGTCAATGCGTGGTCGGCCCGGCGCTATGTGCGCCATGATATCAGCCGCAACATGCTCTACGAACTATCCGAGCAAACCGTGCGTGTGCTGGCGGCGCTGAACGAGCGCGTTGACGTTTGGGTGTTTCTTTCGCGCGGGTCCCCGCTGTTCCACGATATCGAAAATCTATTGCGGGAGTACCAGGCGCAGTCACCGTGGATCCGGGTGGAGTACATTGATCCCGATCGTAACCTGGCCCGCACGGAGGAGTTGGCGCAGCGCTTCAATCTTACGGAGCCGAATCAGTTGGTGTTCCATAGTGGTGATCGCTATCGCGTAGTGGCGGCGGACGAAGTCATGGACTACGCTACGGATGGCGCGCGCGAAGGGCTCCCGCCGCAACCGTCCCGGTTTCGCGGCGAACTGGTTTTTACGGCGGCGTTGTATCACGTGACGCAGGCGGAAGCGCCGCGTGTGTACTTTCTGGCGGGTCACGGCGAACGCCGGATTGACAACTATGATCCGTTTGTCGGGTATTCTTCACTGGCCAAACGATTGCGCGCCGACCATATCGCGCCGGAGACTTTGGTGCTGGGGGAGGCGGAGCGGATTCCAGAAGACGCCGCAGCGTTGGTCATTGCCGGGCCCAACCGGCGTTTAGCCCAGCCGGAAATTGATTTGATCAGTGCATATTTGGAACAAAGTGGTCGCGTCCTGCTTTTGTTGGACGCGCTCACCCAGACGGGCTTGGAACCCTTGCTGGCCGCCTGGGGCGTGCGCGTGGATTATGACCGTGTGATTGACGCCCAACGAACGCTGACCGGGCGCGAATTGTTCCTGACCGAATATGCTGCGCACCCGATCACGCGCCCTCTGCAAGGCGTAACCTCGGTCTTTTATCAACCGCGCTCGGTGGAACCGCTGGGCGGGGCGGTTGCGGCCCCGCCTGAGCAGGCGGATAAGCCGCATGTGACGGTGCTGGCGTACAGTTCCGCCGACAGCTGGGCACAGCGTGACCCGGACGAGGCCCCCGGTCGTTTTGATCCCAACGTCGACCGCCGGGGCCCGATCGGAGTCGCCGTGGCCGTGGAACGGGGGCCCGCGCCTGATATCGAGGTGCACATCACGCCGACCCGCATGGTGGTGTTTGGTGATTCGGCGTTCGGGGCCAACGGGGCGTTGACGGGCGGTGACGCCGATTTCTTTATGAGCGCTTTGCATTGGCTGCTTGATCGCGAGGACTGGTTGGCGGTTGGGCCGCGCGATGTCGCCACGCTACGATTGACGCTTACCCGGCGTGACCTGCGGGCCTTGCTGGGCTGGAGTGTCGGCGGGATTCCGGGCTTGGCGGTTTTAGCCGGTGTGCTGATGTGGCTGAGCAGGAGGCGGTAGCGGGATGTCTGGACGCGTAACCTTAATCCTATTGGTGTTAGTGCTGGGGGTGGGCGGCGCCTACTGGTGGTGGGAGGCGCGTCCTTCACAGCTGGCGCAGCGCACGGCGCTCGAGCAGGGGCGGTTACGTCTGCGCGCTGACCGCGTCAGTGAATTTACGCTGCAACGCGGCGCGGAAAGCTGGGTGACCCGCCGGGTGGATGACGAATGGCGTTTGGTGGAACCCCTGCCTGCGCGTGCCGATGCCGGCGAAATAGACCGGCTGCTGACCCAATTTGAGGCGTTGCTGCCGGGCGAGAAAGTGATCGCGGCGGAAGAGGCGGCCACGCTGGATTTGGGGGATTACGGATTGTTCCCGCCCCGCTATCGCTTGGAATGGGTGCAGGACGAACAACGGCGCGTTGTGCTTATCGGACAGCGTGCGCCGTTGGGACCGCACGTCTATGTGCAGTGGGCGGATCGACCAGGTATTTGGGCCGTATCGGATGAACTGCTGGCCTTGTGGCCGGAACAGCTCACCGATTTACGTGACCGGTTGGGTTTTCTGGGTGATCCGCAACGTGTGTACCGTGTGGATGTGCGGCGTCCGGACGGGTTCTTGCAGTTGGTCAAAGATGCGGAGGGTACATGGCGGTTGGCGCAACCGTTCAGTGGCTTGGCGAATCGCGGGGCGGTGCGCGAATGGATTGAGCAGCTGTTTGCCATGCGCATTGAGGATTTTGTGGCGGAGGCCGTAGGGGAGGGCGGTATTTACGGTTTAGGCGAGGAGGCCCTGCAAGTCACCGTTTGGGTGGAGGGCCGCGATGGCGGGCAGTCTATGATGATCGGGCGGCCGGTGGAAGACGCGCCTGAACAGGTTTATGCCCAGCGGAGTGTGCATGGCTCGGTCTTCACAGTGCCCGCAGCCTTGGCCGGCATGGCACGGGTGCAAACCGACGACTTGCGTGACCATGCGCTGGTGCCTGTCCCCCTGGCTACGATTCATACGATCCGACTGTTACGCGATCAGGACACCGTGGTGGTGCTGAAACGTGAAACCGCGGCCGACGCATGGTGGGTGGAACATCCCGCCCGCTGGCTGGCTGATCAGGAGCGCGTGGAGGAGCTGTTGGCCACCTGGGGCAGCGTGCGGGTTAAACGGTTCCACGAAAAATCGCCGGACGCCGATGAACAAGAGACTGAGCCGGGCGGTAAAGAGTGGAGCCTTGAATTTGTCGGCCCGGATGAAGAACGCGTGGCGATACACGTGCAAGGGTTGAAGCACGGGGCGGACGCCAAAACATGGTTGGTCACGCGTAACGGTCTGCCACAGCCGCTTGAGATTCCAGCCCAGCCCCTCGCCGCCACGGAGTGGGAGCCGTTGCACTATCGGCATCGCCAGATATTGAATATTGCACCGGCAGAGGTGCGCTCAATTACCCAAGTCAGCGGCGGGCAGGAATGGTCATTTACCCGCGATCGGGCGGGTACGTGGCGCCCGCCCAATGGCCACGCGGAGTTGCCACCGAATTTTGACGAAATTAAAGCGACTTTGCTGCAGTTGACCGCCGCTGAGTTTGTGAAAGACCCCTTGGAGCACGAGGCGGATTATGGTTTGGACGAGCCCCAGGCAGTGTGGACGTTACGGTTGTCCGCCGAGGCGGGCATTGCCCGTAGCGTCATGATCGGTGCACCCCGGGAGCAGGGTGGGGTCTATGCGCGTACGCGCGGGCAGCGCGCGTTGTTCTGGCTGGATGAAGCCACGGCGGAATGGTTGCGGGCACCGGTTTATCCGGCTGTGCCGGACGATCCCGCCCATGATGACGAGTGACCATAGTCGATATGAGCAAAGCGCTTTCGCATAACGTATTGGAGCGGCGCGATCAACCGCGCCGACGGGGTCGTGCTTCCTGGACACGAGTGTGGATCAGGGGGGTGGTGCTGTGCGCGTTGGTGGTGGGCACGTACTTGGCGGCTATCGGATTTCCGGCCTGGGTACGGACGGCCATTGTTAACCGCTTGGCAGCGGCGGGGTATACGGCCCGTATCGGGCATCTGCGCTGGTCGCCCGGACGCGGTATTGTGGCGGAGTCGGTACAAGTTTCCCTGGAAATGGGTGACCAGTCGCTTTGGGGACGGGCGGATCAACTGGTATTCGGCACACACGTGCGGGCATGGCGTGCCGGGCGCTGGTGGTATCGTTTTCAGATCGAAGGCGGTGAATTGCGTTTAGCGCTTCCCGCTGAGGGGCTCCCCGGTGAATGGCTGCCGGAGATTGAGCTGACGGAAGTGCGGCTTGATGCACGACGCTCGACCGAGGGAATACAGGTACTCCACATCGCCGGGCGACTATGGGATATGCCGGTCCACGGACACGGTCAGTGGCGAACCCCGGAGCCGGTGGTACCGCCCCCCCCGCCTGTGGACGCGCCGGAACCGGAATGGTACGCGGCCATTCGCTGGCCGGACAAGATACCCGATTGGGGGAAGACCCTGCTTGACGATCTGCG
>PWVE01000094.1 GCA_003562335.1 PVC group bacterium | reverse complement strand
TACGAGGGCACAGCGGGCATCGCTATCCGGGACGTGAAATACCACGGGGCCACCTGGCGCATTCCGGACCTGGTCCATCTACTCGACGGCTGTTTGCAGACACATTATGCCTTGTTGACTTTTGACGGTGTATGCTACGTTCCGCTGTATCCCGCTAAGCAACGGGAACGAGGATTTAATCAAGCCGAGTGGCTCGCGCGCGTATTGGCCAGGACCTACGGGTGGCCGGTCATTCGGAACGGGTTGCGCCGGATAAAGGATACCGGCAGTCAAACATATTTGACCGCCGCCCAACGAGCCGCTAACGTGGCGCGTGTATTTGAGGTGCCGCAACCCCGTAAAGTGGAGGGCCGTCGATTGTTGTTGGTTGATGATGTGATGACCACCGGCGCGACGGTCAACGCTTGTGCCGACCAGTTGCGGCGGGCCGGTGCAGCTGCAGTACACGTGTTGACCGTGGCCCGGGGCTGAGCGACGGGGAAGGAACAGACCATGCCATTTTTTAGAAAAAGAGATTACGCCACCGCCAAAGTTCGCAAACGGGAAATCCCCGACGGGCTCTGGCTGAAGTGTCCGGCGTGCAACGAAATCATTTTTACGCAAGCCCTGCAGGAGAACGCCAAGGTCTGTCCTAAATGCGAATTCCATTTTCAGATGAACCGCGAGGAACGACTGCGCCTGCTGATTGATGAAGACACGTTCGAGGAGTGGGATGGCGATCTGGTCAGCGTTGATACCTTGAAATTTACCGGTGTGGCGTCCTACGTATCCAAGTTGGAACAGAACCGTAAGAAGACGGGCCAAAAAGATGCCATCACCTGTGGTCGCGGCCAGCTGGACGGCCAACCGGTCGCCCTGGGCATCATGGACTTCACCTTTCTCGGGGCCAGTATGGGGGCTGTGGTCGGCGAGAAGGTAACCGCCCTGATTGAGCGCGGCACGGAACAGGGGTTGCCGGTCATCATGTGTTGCGCCTCGGGCGGCGCGCGGATGTACGAGGGACTCTATAGCCTCATGCAAATGGCCAAGACCAGTGCCGCCTTGGCCCGGCACGCCGCTGCCGGATTGCCTTATATCGCCTTATTGACGCACCCCACCATGGCCGGCGTCATGGCCAGCTTTGCCACGCTGGGCGATGTGATTATAGCCGAGCCGGGCGCCTTGATCGGGTTTGCGGGTCCCCGTGTGATTAAAGAGACCACTCAGCAAGATTTACCGCCCGGTTTTCAGCGGGCGGATTTCCTGCTGGAGCATGGCCTGATTGATCAGGTCATCCCGCGCAAGCAACTCAAGTCGCAGCTGGCCCAATTGCTGGCGTACATGCGCCCGCCCAGCGCCGCCGTGGCTGGAGAATAGAGGGCGATGAACCCGCGCGACGCGACGGCGTTGCCCTTGGCGCTGGACCAGTTATTTCAACGCAACGCCTACGGCATCCGGCCCGGGCTGTCCGTGATCCAGGCGCTACTGGAACGGGCTGACCAACCCCAACAACAGGTGCCCTACATTCACGTAGCGGGCACCAACGGCAAGGGATCCGTTTGTGCCCTGCTGGCCGGGGCGCTGTCGGCAGCCGGTTATCGCACAGGCTTGTATACCTCGCCGCATTTACACCACTTTAACGAGCGTATCCAAATCGATGGGGTACCCATACCCGACAACGATCTGGCTCAACAGATTGCGACCGTTACCCGCGATGCCGATATCCTCACAAGTGAAGCGGGCGTCCGCCCCGCCACCTTCTTTGAATGCGCCACCGCTATCGCCTGGCGCTATTTCCGCGAACAGAAAGTAGACGGGGCCGTTATAGAAACCGGCATGGGCGGTCGCTGGGATGCCACGAACGTGGGCCGACCGGTACTGACGATAATCACGCCCGTCGACGTAGACCACGCCAACTTTCTCGGCGACGACTTGACCTCCATTGCCGCGGAAAAGGCCGGCATCATCAAACCCGGCGTGCCGGTGATTTGCGGGCCACAGCAGGAACAGGTCCGGGAAGTGATCGTCGATACCGCGCACAAAGTGGGTGCCCCGCTGGTCTGGGCCGGGGAGTCTGTGCAAATTGAGCGTTTGGCCCAGGATTGGACCGGTCAGAAAATTCGGATCGCCACCGACAACCGCACGTATCGTGCGTGCAAAGTGTCGCTGTTGGGCCGTCACCAACTGGAAAACATCGCGCTGGCGGTGGCGGCACTGGAAACGTTACAGGACGTGGGGCAAATGGAAATCGCCGAGTCCGCAATACGCCGTGGACTGAGTGCGTGCCGGTGGCCCGGCCGCTTACAGGTTATCGCCGATGACCCGTTGGTTGTACTCGACGTAGCCCACAACCCGCACGGTGCCCGGGCCCTTATGGCCGCCTGGCAAGAGTTGGAACGACAGCGACCGCTAGGCATGATCGTGGGGTTTCTGCAGGACAAGGATATCGCCGGGTGCGCGCGCATCTTCGGTCGTCGCGCGGAACAGTTTTGGACCGTACCGATCGATGATCCCCGGGGTGGCACCGCCGAAGCGGTCGCCGAAATCATTGCGACCACCGGCCGTCCAGTGACGGCCTCCACGTGGCCCGCCGCGCTGGACGCCGCGCGCGACTGGGCCCGCTCAGTCAACGGGGCCATCTGCATAGCCGGCTCGCTCTACTTGGCAGATAGCGCCCTGAACGCCTAGTTAAGTCATGTAACCACGGATAGCACGGATTAGACGGATGTGTGGGGATGTTGTTTATGAATGCAATTGTCAACGAAAGAGGACAGGTGACCATTCCCAAGGCGTTGCGGCAGCGTCTTGGGATTGGACCGCGGACGGTGCTGGATTTCACGGCCGAGAACGGCAAGTTGATCGCGGTCAAGGCCACACCCGCTGATCCGGTAACGAAAGTGGTGGGTTGTCTTAAGCTGGAACGTCCTGGCGACGAGTGGATTGCCGAAATTCGGGGTAAGCGGTGATCAGGCGTTTCAGGGCAGGACGGAGCCTGCCCCTCCTGATCTGGGTTCATCTCTCGACCTTGCGGGGCGGCGGGCAGGCATGACGGCCAGCCAGACGGCGGTTGTCACGAAGATCGCGGCCACGTACAGGGCCGGGCCTGGTAGCTCGCGAAAAAAAGATATGCAATAAAATGCAAGGGTTTGACGTTATCGAAAATAATGCATCCCAGATTCCAAAGCCCGGATCGCGTATCCCTCTCGTCCTCCGTAATCGTCGCCCGTCGTCGTCGACCGACCACCAAACCGCGTGGCTGCGGAGATAGCCGTTGCATGGTCGCACAGCGTAATCGGAGCTTTTCACCGGTGCTTGATCTCAATCATTTCGGTGAACGATTACGGGCGACGACTACGGGCGACGATTCTTTCCATGTCACGATCCTGCGCACCGCTCCAATCTTTGGAACCAAAATTGACATGGCCTGCCAAACGTTGGAGAGTAGGACACGTTTTGTTCCAGACGTTGGAACGAAAACGGCCCTGGTTTTCCAAACGTTGGAAGTCTGGCGCATGGGTTTTTCCAAACGTTGGAAACAGGAAATGGAATAGATTGGTAGTCACTGATGTTTAGACAATTGATCAAATGGGCGTTGCTGAGCGTGGCCGTGGTGGGCTGGACGGGGTGTCGGTCACCGTCGGCGCAACTTGAGCGGGCGGATCAGGCGGCGACCGACAAGGTGGAGCGGCAGCAGCGGGAATTGTTCGATCGCGAGCAGCCGTTCACGATCGAACGCCCGGCCGACACACTGCGTCGACGGTTGCTGGCGGCGCAGGGCTTGCCGGTGACGGTGGAGGACGGTACGGAAGCGGTGCCGCTGGAGGAAGCCGATGCCGTCGGGCCGGTGATGCTGGACCTGAACCGGGCCCTGACGATTGGCGCACGGAATAGTCGCGAGTACCAGGAACGCAAGGAGGATATCTTCCGGGCCGCGTTGAACTGGGACGTGGAACAGTGGGCGTTCCGCGAAACCTGGCAGGGCACACTGGAAGCGACGTATAGTGATGACCAAGTGGGCGAGGAGGAAAGCGCCCGGGGCATTGTCCAAACCACGACGTGGGGCGTAGGCCGTACGCTGCGGACGGGCGCGGAGCTGAGCACCCGCATTGCGTTCGATTTGGTCAAACTACTCTCCCTCGATCGCGATTCCGCCTATGGCGTGCTGGCGGACGTCTCAGTGCAGGTCCCGCTGCTGCGCGGTGCGGGCCGGGCCGTGGTGACGGAGCCGCTGACGCAGGCGGAACGCAACGTGATGTACGCGATGTTCAATTTTGAACTGTTCAAGTCCCGCTACGCTGTGCGGGTGGCAACGGAGTACTTGCAGGTCTTGCAACAGATGGATCAAGTGCAGAACGCGAAGGACAACTACGACCGCGTGGCTATTTCCGCCCGGCGCGCGCGGCGTTTGGCCGAGGCGGGGCGCTTGCCGGAAATACAGGTGGACCAAGCCCAACAGGAAGAGCTGCGGGCGCGCGATCGCTGGCTGGCAGCCAACACGGTCTATGAGCGCCGACTCGACCAGCTCAAGGTTACGCTGGGTCTGCCGGCCGACGCGCGTATTGTGCTGGATGGCACGGATCTGGAGCGCTTGACCGCCGCCATGCACGATGAGGCGCAGGAAGCGACGGCGGGTCTGGACGCCGATGTGGATGTGCGCGCCGATGCGCCGATACCGCAACCCGTGCCGCGCACGGAACGGATCGAATCGGATGACGCTGCGCGTATTGCGCTGCAACAGCGGTATGATTTGCAGGTGGCCGTGGGTCAGGTCTACGACGCGGAACGCGGTTTGGTGGTGGCCCGGGACGCCTTGCGGATGGGTGCCAACCTGGCGGCGGGCGGACGGGTCGGCAGTCGGCGCGGACTGGGGAACGTAGGGCAGGGGGATGCCCGGCTGGATTTTAGCGATGCTGCTTACGATACCACCCTCGAACTGGATTTGCCTTGGAGCCGGCATCGTCAGCGCAGTGCCTACCGTGATCAGTATATCAGCGTTGAACGGGCCCAGCGCCGCGTGCAGGAATTGGAGGATCAGATTAAAGGGGAAATCCGCCAGGCGCTGCGCACCCTGATTCAAGCACGCGAAAGCATGGCCATCCAAGCCCGGTCGGTGGAGCTGGCGCAGCGCCGGGTGGACAGCACCGAGTTATTCCTGCAGGCGGGTCGCGCTCAAATCCGGGACGTGCTGGAAGCGCAGGAGGCGTTGGTGTCGGCCCGTAACGCGCTGACGGACGCGGTGGTCACGTATCGGTTGGCGGAATTGGAATTGCAACGGGACATGGGCGTTTTGACGGTGGACGACGAAGGTCTGTGGCAGGAGTACACCGCATGGAGTGAAGAAGGATGAAGTGGACACGAAAGAAACGAGTAGGCGCCGGACTGGCGGCGGTGGTGATCGTGGTCGTCGGGGGCTGGGCGATCGCCCGGGCCGGGCGCGGCGCGACCACTACGGCACCGACCTTTGCCGCCCAGCGCGGGCCGTTGACGATCAATGTGATGGCGTCCGGCACGATTCAAAGCCGCGAACGGGTAGTGGTTACCTCGCAGGTGGAGGGCCGGACCACGATCCTGTCGCTGGTGGAGGAGGGGACGCATGTCGAAAAAGGGGATTTGTTGGTCGAGCTGGATAGTAGCGCGCTGGAAGAAAATAAGGTCGATCAGCAGATCCGTGAGATGAACAGCGAGGCCGCCTTTATCCGTGCCCGCGAACAATTGGAAATTGTAAAGAACCAGGCCGAAGCGGACATTTCGCGCGCGGAACTCGATTACCGCTTTGCGCGCTTGAACCTTAACAAGTACGAGGAAGGCGAATATCCCCAGCAATTGCAGCGCGCGGAAGCGGATATTAACCTGGCCGAAGAGGAATTACAGCGGGCCAATGACAAGCTGTCCTGGTCGCAACGTTTGGCGGAGGAGGGCTATCTGACCCGTATGGAATTGCAGGCGGACGAGCTGGCGGCGCGCCGGGCTGCGATTGACTTGGAACTGGCGCAGGGCACCCTGCAGTTGCTACAGGATTTCACGCACCAGCAAAAGCTGGACGAGCTGCAAAGCGAGGTGGAACAGAAGGGGATGGCACTGGAACGGGTCCGGCTACGGGCCTCGGCCGATGTCGTGCAAGCGGAGGCGGATTACCGGGCTAAGAAATCCGAATTTGAGCGCCAGCAGGATCGTTTGGAGCGGATTCGTACCCAAATTGCCAACTGCCGGATTACCGCGCCCGCGGCCGGCATGGTCATCTATGTGACCACTGGTGGTGGTCGGCGACAGGCCGATGAGCCTCTGCGCGAAGGGCAGGAAGTACGCGAGCGCCAGGAATTGATTTATCTGCCGACGGCGGCCGCCATGATGGCGGAGGTCCGTATTCACGAATCGAGCCTGCGCAAAATTGAACCGGGCCTGGAGGCGGTCATACAAGTGGACGCCGTACCGGACCGGTCGTTTCGCGGTGCCGTCCACCGGATTGCGCTGTTACCGGACGCCCAGCACGGTTGGTTGAATCCCGATTTGAAAGTGTATCCCACCTTTGTTCATATCGAGGGCGAGGACCCGGCGTTGCGACCCGGTATGAATACCCGGGCTGAAATCATCGTCGAGGAACTGGACGATGTGGTCTATGTCCCTTTGCAGTCGGTGGTGCGCGTAGGCCGGGAATCCGTGGTGCACGTGGCCGGAACACGCGGTGCCGCCCAGCCGCGGGTGGTGGAGACGGGCTTGGACAACAACCGCATGATCCATATTGTGTCGGGCTTGGAGGCGGGCGAACGCGTGTTGCTGAACCC
>PWVE01000107.1 GCA_003562335.1 PVC group bacterium | reverse complement strand
CCGTCTTCGGCGAAGGCGGAAGCGTAGTCGAAAAATCTCGTTCTCCGCCGAGCCGCGTCGCCTTTAATCCGCTCCCAACGCAACGGTGGTTGGCGCGATTCGGAGATGTCTCGGCAAGCTCGACATGACAAAGTCCCTTCATACTCAACAGCAGCCGGCCACACACGCGTCCCCGAAGCACATACTCCATCAATTTCTCACCAACTTCGTAGCGAGAGCGTGGAGAGTGCGGCAGAGCGGGTGCGCGGCGCAGGGCGGCGGGCGACATTGTGTTGATACACATTGAGGTCGCCGCACAAGTCGTGTGCCCGATATGCCGTGCTATCCGCGCTTGGAGTAGATGGCTGGTGAGAAATGGGACCCTTCCTGCAGCACTTCGCTTAATTTAGTGCACAGGATTTTGGTGGAGAACGGTTTTTGGATGAAGTGGATGCCTTCTTCCAAAATACCGCGCTGCACGATGGCATTAGCGGTATAACCCGACATGTAAACCACTTTTAAATCTTGCTGTTTACGAGCGAGCCGTTCGTATAGCGCCCGGCCGTTCATGTGCGGCATGACCACATCGGTCAGCAGGAGGTCTATCGGCTGGGTCAATTCGGACCAGATGGCCAAAGCCTGTTCGGGGTCTCCAGCGGCAATCACCTCGTAGCCGTTGGCTTCCAACGTTATCTTCACCAAATCCAGCACGAACTTTTCGTCTTCCACCACCATGATCCGGCGTCCACCCCCACTTATTTTTTCAGTGGGCTGTTCCGCTTTCGCTTTCCAGGTCGGTTGCGCGTGGACGCGCGGGAAGTAAAGTTTAAAGGCGGCACCTTGCCCCACCGAGCTTTGTACATGCACGAACCCTTCATTTTGTTGCATGATCCCATACACCGTTGACAGCCCCAGACCGGTACCTTCGTTAGGTTGCTTGGTCGTATAAAAAGGCTCGAACAAATGCTCCAATACTTCCGGCTCAATCCCAACACCATTGTCGGTAACCGCCAACATCACATGATCGCCGGGCATGGATTCCGGAATCATCTTCTTCCAGGATTCGTCGATATGCACATTTTGCGTCTCAATAGATATTTTACCCGTATCCCGAATGGCATCGCGTGCATTGATGACCAGATTAACCAATACTTGATCAACTTGCAGCGGATCAATTTTGGTGAACCACAAATTATCCGCCGGGCGCCAGTCCAGCTCGACATCTTCACCAATCAACTTTTTCAACATTTTCAGCGTGCTGGCGACGGTGTCGTTGATGTCCAACACACACGGCTGGATGGGCTGCTTGCGCGCAAACGCCATTAGTTGCATCGTTAACTGCGCCGAATGTTCGGCCGCCGCCTGCACTTCGCTCAAGTAATATTTGAGGTCCGTGCCATCTTCTGTCTCTTGCAGGGCCAGCTCCACAAACCCGGAAACCGCTTGTAACTTGTTGTTGTAATCATGGGCCACCCCTCCCGCCAAACGGCCCACGGCTTCCATTTTCTGCGCTTGGCGTAATTGCTCCTCCAGGCGCTTCTGACTCGTCACATCGTGAATCACATGGAACGCCAAGCGGCGCTGCTCGATGGTAATGGGTCCGCCATACATTTCAATATAGCGCACACCGCCATCAGCTGTTCGGTGGGCGATGAACTGGCGCTGCCCCGCATCCACTTCCGGCTCGCTAACGACATTGGCCTTTGGTGATGCCGTCAGCTCGCTCAACTTGCGGCCTTTCAGCTCCTCCCGACTCCAGCCGTAATAGGCCTCGGCTGCTTTGTTGGCATCAACAATCTCGCCGGTCTCCGGATCACTGATCAGCATGATATTTTGGTTGCGCACAAACAAGCTGCGGTAGCGTTCCTCGCTCTCACGCAACTCAAGTGCCGCGCGTTCCCGCTGCAACCGATAGGATAACATGCTGCCCAAAAGCATGGTGGCCGCCGGAAATAAAAGTAAGTAGGGCATCCAGATTTCACGGATAAGCTCAAAGGCAACCATCCGGTCGGGCAGGACGAAAAAGAGCGGCAGCAGCACCAAATGCACCACCCAACCGTAGGCATAAAGCTCGCGCCACGAGATGTCGGCCAAAGCCCGCCAACGGAATTGACGCCAAATCAGCCCGGTCACCCCCGAAACGGCAATAATGATTACCCCCGTGACAACGCCCTCATCACCGGCTATCACTAGGCTGAAGACCCCTGCCGTCAGCATAGCCATGGCCGTGGGGATCAACCCCAAAAACAAGCCGGACCCCGCCATCAGTACCGAACGCGTATCGAACACGATTCCGGGTTGCATCTCCCAGGAGGTCAACATAATAGACAGCGCAATGGCACTGACCACGCCACCCAACATCAGCTTAACGGAAATCGGGGTTTGCTTGTCCTCGTACGCCGGCAACAGGCTGTACACATAGGCCAGTGTGATCAATAAGGCCGCGTTATGAATAAAAATTAGAGTGTATGTGTCGTAAACAGATGCGGTCATAACTGTCCTCTAGGCCCAATATGCACCAGAACGCAACTTGATTACAAGCCATCAATCAACTTTTGTCGGATTCAGGCTTGGCTACGGGAAGTAGGATCAATCGGAAACCAATGTGGTGTGATAGAGTTGGATGAGGTCTGATTGAGGTACGCCGGGAGGCCCCATAAACCGGTTGTCCTTAAGCAGCAAACCCTCAACACCGCGGACGCGCAGGGCCAGGTTTTGTTCGGTTTCCAAACGGTTACCGATCAGTTGGATGTTGCTGATGTGGCGCACGCCTCTGGAACCCCGTGTCTCGATCGCAATGGGCAAGTGCATGGGATTGCGGATAGTGTTATCGCGAATCACGGTGTCCGACGGGAATGGCCCCTCGTAAAATGAGCCCACCTCATTGCCCAGGAAGATCGCACTGCCGCCAACCCTGTCGATCAGGTTGCCCTCAATCAACCCATTGGGGGCGCGGGCCAGCACGGCGTGGCGTCGCTGCGCCAGAAACACGTTGTTGCGGATGATGTACCCCTGCCCGCAGGCGTCGAGGTTGTACAAGCCGGTGTAACCCATCTTATCGAAACCGCCCGGGAAATAGTCCCCGCTCAAGTTCAACCCGGGATTGGGAATCTCCCGGTTGAGGGTGAGTCGACGGTACCCGTCTTCGAGGTCCTCCACGGATTCGACGACCAGATCGTCGAGAACTTCTTCCCGGTCGGGGGTGTAAGCCATCACGCGGTCGCCGGCGCGAAACTCCTCCGCCCCCTCTCCCCGGATTCGGTAAACGCGCGGGGCCTCAACGGCGCTAATGAAGGAAGCCGTTACGCTGACGTTGATACTGTCGTCAAGCAGGCCCTCGAAATGGCTATCCTCAATAAGCGGCCCAACCCGGTTGTGCTTGCAATGGAAGCCGTCGCTCGCGGTGGACATCAGCCGGTCCGAACCGGGTCTGAACCCCATGTAAATCCTGCGGAAGGTGATCTGCCCCTCGCTTCCTTCAAGTCTGAAGGTCATGCCGTACTTGGTGGCATATACCTCGATGTCCTCAAACACACAGCCCGTACTGCGGTTCACATAGACCGTGCCCTCGAAGTGCTCGTAGCTAAAGGGCAGGACATAACGGTCTCCGGACTCGAGTGCCTTGACGGCGTCGACGACCGTCGGCGAACGCTGCGTATTGACACAGACGCGGACCGCCCCCTCCTGTGGGCTCCTGCGGACCTCCTGCATGCGGATATGGTCCATAACCCCGCGTTTCCGATGCCGCTCAACAGGGTCCAGGAACATGCCCCAAGTTTCCTCTATGGGCGTGATCTCGTCCCCGTGCAATTCAAACTCCTCAACCGGGCACCGGTATCCGGGATGAACCTCCATGTCAAACCATTTCCCATCCGGATCAGCGGCCACCACGGTACCCTGCGTGAAGGGCAGCGGCTCCACATCGAACTGGAAACCGGTGACCGTCACTCCGGAACAACGGGTCAGGTTCATAATGGAATTCCGGGGATTATTGATCAACAGCGCCCCGTTGCCCTCGAGGTGGATGTCGGCGACGTCCTCCAGGTTGATGTGATACGGGCTAGAGGGCTTGTGATCCAACCGGTAGGCCTTGTCCTCGAAAACAACCCGTGCACCCGGGCCCGCCGCAATCGCCGCCGCGACGGCTCTGCGGATGGCCGGGCCATCATCGGTCACGCCATCACCCGTGGCCCCAAAATCAGCGACCTTAAAGATTTGGCCCTGGGGCGCCTTTGCCGCCGGCTCAACGGAATCCGCTGCGCCCTCATCTGCCCGCAGCGCGACCTGACCGGAACCACAGCCGGAACCCAATAAAGCCAACGACACGATCATTAAGCCTATTTTTGTCTGATTATACATTCGATTATCCTCCATTATTTTTTCCGTAAAACGCTAAAAAGCCAACCTCATCCGACCACGGATTGAATTCCCTCAGCTCACTCGAATTGTCCCCATACCTCCGGATCATCACCTTGGGCCTGGGAGTATGAAAATTCACTCTCTACCCGTACATCATACACCGAGCGCCACCGTTTTAAGAGATACTCATAAATTTCCAAATGATCGTCCTGTACATTTTCCCGCTCATAGCGATCCAGCTTTAAATCAAACAATTTGTGTTGGCCCTCACGACTCGCATCAACCACCAGTTTCCAACGCTCGGTTACAACGCCATTCCAAAATCTTTCCGGACCGGTCACTTGGATCACGTCCTGCCTTGGACTGGGATGCCCTGTGAAAAGCGTTCGGGTAACATCATACGAATCCAACGGCTTCCCTTGGTTCGGGACACCCCCGGCCAACCGTAAGAAAGTCGGGTATAAGTCGCCAATGTAAACCAACTCGTCGGTTGATGTACCGGCGGGGATTCGACCTTTCCAACGCGCAACCGCCGGGACATGAATCCCGCCTTCGTACGTGGTACCCTTTTCTCCTCGCAAGAACCCATTCGAAGTAATTTGTGGTGCAAAAGGCCCTCCATTGTCGCTCGCGTAAATAATCAGCGTGTTATCATCAATTCCAGCTTCATGCACCGCATCCATCACCATACCAATGGCATTATCCATTTCTTCAACCATCGCTAAATAAATCGCCCGCGCACCCTCCGCGCCGCGTGCTCGATATTTATTAATGGTTTCTTCCGGTGCTTGCCACGGATCGTGCGGAGCGGTAAACGCAAGGTACAAGAATAGCGGCTTTTGCTCGTGGTCATGCTCGCGAATCACACGCGCAGCATCTTCGCCATACAACGTTGTGATATATCCATCGAGGTAGACCGGCTCGCGATTCCGATGAAGGTCATGCCCCCTGCCGCCGGGAAACGCATGTTTGAAATAGTCAAGCGATCCCAAATAATTACCAAAATAGTAATTGAACCCCCGGTTTTCCGGGAGCATGGATTCAGCCGTATGCCCCAAATGCCATTTACCGATCATGGCGGTTTCATACCCTTCATCACGCAACGCTTCCGCCAGGGTGATTTCGTCGGCAGGGAGTCCCCATTGGGAGTGCGGAAAGACGACACCGTAATGCAACCCAAAACGCGCGGGATACCGCCCCGTCATCAAGGCCGCCCGCGACGGGGTGCATTGCGGCTGGACGTAGAATCGATTGATTGACCGGCCTTCAAAAAACAGCCGGTCCATGTGGGGGGTGTCCACATCTCCGCCCCTGAACCCAAAGTCGCCCGACCCATGATCATCCGAGAGAATCATGATGATATTCGGGCGTTCGATGGTCTTGGCCTCCGCTTGAGAAGCAAACAGAACCGGCAGACCGAGACCTAACCCGACGCCTAACAGGTTTCCGATTACCTTCTTTTGTGGTGCAAATTTATTATCTATGTTCATCGTCGTTTTCCTTTCGTTCCTCTCTCCCCACATTCATATTTCTCTTGCAGTTTCTACGGGCGATTACGCATTATAACGTTCTGAATCCATGCTTTTTTGCAGGTAGGGGCCACTATTCGATAAACAGGTTTTCCCCTTTGTGCCAGCGTTCGGCGAGGTCCTCCAAACGGGCGATCACCCCGCGGTATTGCGGGTCGTGGTAAAGATTGATCCGCTCACCGGGGTCTTCGATCAGGTGATACAGGGCACCGTCCTTATCCGCCACGCGGCTGTCGAAGAAATAGACCAATTTCCAGTCTGTAGTGCGCACCATGACGCGGCGACCGGTTCCCTGGCGCAACTCATCATACATGCTTTGGCTATGGTCGATCTCTGAAAAGGTGGCCTTCCGCCATGCCGCAACTTGCCCGTTAATAAGAGGCATCAAACTTCTGCCTCGTATCTCCCGGGGAACATCAAAGCCGCTGATATCCAGCAGCGTAGGCAAAAAGTCGATCAATTCAACCGGGTCCTCTATGGTTTTATTTTTCGGCAGGGCCTTGGGATAACGCAAAATGAATGGGGTCCTGACGTTGTCCTCGTAAAACACCCGCTTTTTCCACAGTCCGTGCTCACCCAATTGAAATCCCTGATCGGAAGTGAAGGCGATGATGGTCTTGTTGAGCAAACCCTGTTCTTCCAACACGTTCAGAATCCGGCCTATCTGCACATCCACCAGATTGATCATGCCAAAGTAAGTGCCACGCGCCAATCCAATCTGCTCGGGAGTAAGGTCGGCCCCCGCATATTCATGGAGTGGTCCTTGCTCAAAACGAGGCTTTAACGCCCGTTCTTCCTCCGTGGGCAACGGCAAGTCGATCAGTGCAGGATCAACAAAATATTCCGGCGGAACATAGCATCCGACATGAGGCGCATGGAAAGAAACGCGCAGGAAGAAGGGGTCTTCCTGCTCAGACAGTTCATGCAACTGTTCAACCGCCAGGTCACCCAACCGCCAAGTTTCGGTGAGCTCCGGTTTTACATTCAAAATGCCACCGATAAGCCATTGGTATTTTTTGGTATGTGCCGTCAGGTCATTGAGATAAAGCGGCTCAGGTATACCGATTTGTTGTCTAAAAAAGGGCGTGGGTTCGCCACGGACATTTACCAAGCGGGGCGCATCGCCAAGATCATTGATACAATCATGCCTGGCATGCAGTTTCCCTAGATTCATTGGTTTCATGCCACTATTTGTCCAAACATCAAGCAACGAGGTCTCGTTCAGCTGCGACATGCGTTCGTGGTCGATGTAATCGCCTTTCACCTCAGGGGTCCGCCCCATTTCCACCGGGCCCACTTCATAAGGGTAGTAACCCGTTTTCATGCTGTTACGCGATGGAATACATACGGGGTTCTGCACAATGGCATTGTGGAAACGAACCCCCTCCGCAGCCAACCGGTCAATATTTGGCGTTGTTGCCCAAGCCGCTCCGTAGCTTCCCAATACATCGGCCCGGGCGTCGTCCAAACCGATCCATAAAATATTTGGCCGACTATCGGCCGCATGCGCAACGCTGCCACAACCGGCAAGGAGGGATATACCCATAACCCCTCTTGATAAGAAATGGCGTTTGGGACGGTTGCCGGTAAGGGGCTGCATTTGTTGGTCCGGGGGGAGCGCTTGTGATGAATTCATCGCGAGAGGGTGGCAAAATCAACATCGTACGTCAAGAACTGACGGGGGTCCCCTAATCCGGAAATAAGGTCTTGGGCGGGGGGCGGTTGACGATAACGGGCGCAAGACCATCAGCAGACATATGTTATATGTTTAGATGTGACCCCCACTTGCCTTTGACTGTTGGATGTTCCCTTCAGGTGTCAGTGTTCAGGTTTCAGGGAGAAGAAGGTGTCAAAGAAAAGTGGCAAGTGGCGAGGGGCAAGTGGCGATCAGTAGTCAGTATGCCCCTCGTCCACCGTAGTCGCCTGCCTTGCCGTAGCCTTAGCGAAGGCAGGTCGCCCGTAATCGTCAACCGAAATGAACAGGAATACGCGGGGAGGAAGCGGAAAGACGGCCAAAAAAGGGGATTACGACTACGGCGACGACTACGGATAACGAGCGGAACTGATCACCGATCCATCCCCCACGCCGTTACCCCGAGCGCAGCCGAGGGGTCTGCTGATTGCACGAACCGGGTGAAAGCACGGGCAGAACTGCGCTCCGTGCGTGTGCGGTTAGTGCCAGCCCAAGCTTAGGCACTTAGCCCGACTACACGTAGTCCTCACACACTTAATCCTGACTTCCACGTGGCCTCTAAATTCTTTTGTAAGTTGTTGTTTTTCAAGGTGGCGATTGCGCGATGAGGTGTCCCGCTCGTCTTCGGGCAGTCGTTTAGCCGAGTAAGTGGCCGGTTAAGTGTGTTCGGGTAAGGGTGGCCGGTTAAGTGGTGTCCGCAGTATGTTGCGCGTTCCTGAAACCCGAACACTTAAACCGGCGCTTGCAGGGGTTTTGCAAGCGCCTCAGAGGGTCACCACCAAATACACTAAATCACACGAAAAGGCGGGAACGGTCAATTGCGGGCCGCAGGCCTGAGGAAACAGGACCGGATACGAATGGAGAGTGCGTGTGAACCGTCATGGGGGGCGGTGGCAGACGCAAACGACGAGAACGACTCCGTTTGTATTGACGCATGACTGCGTATTGGTTTGAATGCGGCTCCATCAAATCACGTCAAAACCAGCACAGGAGATCAACATGATCAAATTAAAACATAAATTTTTGCCCGTACTCTTAACGGGACTCTGCCTATTCGGCGTGGGCACGCATAGCCACGCCGCGCCCTCTCAAAATGAAGCCATGGTGCTTTGGTACAAACAGCCTGCCAACCAATGGCTGGAGGCCTTGCCACTGGGTAACGGGCGGATGGGAGCTATGGTGTTCGGCACCGTGCAAGAGGAAAGGCTCCTGCTTAACGAGGAAAGTCTGTGGGCCGGTGAGCCGATGGAAGTGTGGCCCGAAAACTATTACACACACTGGCGGGAAATGCAGCGGCTCATTCTGGCCGGCCAAAACACCGAAGCGCATGCTTATGGGATGCGGCACATGACCGCTGAACCCACCTACTTCCGCTCCTATCAAGCGTTCGGCGACCTGTGGATCCGAATGGATCACGGCGACAACGTCACCGATTATCGTCGCGACCTGAACCTGCTCGATGGCCTGGCGCGGGTCGAATATACGGCGGACGAAGTGCGGTACCAACGCGAAATGCTGATCTCGGCGGTCGACGACGTCATCGCCGTGCGCCTGACGGCCGATCAACCCGGCCAAATCAATGCCCGCATACGGCTGGACCGGGATTGGAGGGCACTGGCGAGCGTGCCGCGCAACAGTCATCCGGGAGCAGCCAACATTGAACAACAACGCCTGCACATCACGACGCGGGATAACAACCAGCTGGTATTAGACGGACAGGTGGTCGATAGCGATGACGACCAAGGCGGGCGACCCGGTGGCGTGGGACCAGGCGGCGAACGGATGAAATTTGCCGGCCGCCTGCTGGCCCAGACCGATGGCGGAACGCTAGAAGCTGGAGAAGGCGAATTGATCGTGGCAGGCGCGGATGAGGTCCGCCTGCTACTGGTTTTGGCGACCGACTACAACATTGACAAGTTGAATTTCGATCGCTCCATCGATGCCGGTCAGCTGGCGGAAACCCGGCTGGTCAAAGCCGCCGATAAGAGCTGGGAACAGTTACTCACCGATCACCTTGACGAACACCGCGAAATCATGGGCCGGGTTCATCTGAAGATCGACGATGATGCGCTGGCAGGCCGGCCCACCGACGAGCGCCTGGATCATGTCAAGGACGACCATCTGGACACGCGGCTGGTCGAACAGCTTTTTCAGTATGGACGCTACTTGCTGATGTCCAGTTCGCGCCGGCCGGGCAGATTGCCGCCCAATCTGCAAGGCATTTGGAACACCCATATATGGGCGCCGTGGATGGCGGACTTCCACCTCAATATCAACCTGCAAATGAATTATTGGCCCGCTCAGGTGTGTAATTTGGAAGATACCATGGGTTCCCTGAACGATTGGTTCACATTGACAACGGAACGCGGGCGGGAAACCGCCCAACGCTACTATCGGGCTGATGGATGGGTGGTATTTCACGCCTCCAACCCGTTCGGCCGGGTCACCCCGGCAGCCTCGAACTTCAGCTCTCAGTTTAATAATGGACCGATTGACCCGCTGCCGGGGGCTTGGATGGCGTTGACCTGGTGGCGCCATTATGAATACACGCAGGACGAACGCTTTCTGCGTGAGGATGCCTACCCGCTCTTGAAGGGGGCTGCGGAATTTCTGTTGGATTATCTCTACGAGGATGAAGAAGGCCGACTACTGGCGATCCCCTCAACCAGCCCTGAAATCGGCTATCGCGATCCGGAAACGGGCAACACGATCCGGGTCACCAAAGCCAGCACCTATCATAATATCCTGGCCCGATTGATCTTTGATCGCGTCATTCAGGGCTCGGAATTATTGGGCGTGGACGCGGATTTCCGGGAACGCTTGCAGGTCGCCATCAATAAGGTGCCCGATCACCAAATCGGCGCGAATGGCACCATTCAGGAATGGATTGAAGATTTTGAAGAACAGGATCCGGGGCATCGGCATATATCCCACCTGCTCGGACTGCACCCGTTCGAATTGATCACACCGGATGAGACGGAACTCTTTGCTGCGGCTCAGAAAACCGTGGCGCGCCGCATGCAGCATGGCGGCGGGCACACCGGTTGGAGCCGCGCCAAGGTCATCAATACCTATGCCCGCTTGCGTGAGGGCGATGTCGCGCTCGAACATGTCTACGCGCTCATTCGCCGGAGCACCTTGACGAATCTTTTCGGCACCCATCCGCCCTTCCAAATGGACGGTAACTTCGGCTACACCGCAGGCGTCGCGGAAATGCTGATTCAAAGTCAGCGCGGCAATCCGGGCGCATGGATCATCGACCTGCTGCCTGCCCTGCCCGCCCGCTGGGCGGGCGGAGAAGTGCGCGGCCTGCGGGCGCGCGGTGATTTCACCGTGGACATCGAGTGGCAGGATGGCGTACCCGAACGTGTGCTCGTGAAATCCGGGTCCGGCAAGGTATGCCGGTTGAGCTTTGGACCCCATACCGAAATGATCGAGTTCCCCACCACGCCCGGCGCAACCTATGTCATCACCGGCATCACCGCCGATTCAATGACCCACGCCCGGGTGCAGACGGTCCAATGACGATTTGACTTGTGGACCGCCCGTTGTAGTGTAGAGTCGACTCCGTAAATTAAAAACCGATAGAGGAAGGAGCATATCTGATGAGCAGATATTTCGTTATGATGATGATTGGGCTGGTGACCACCACAATGGCGCTGGGCGAGGAGCACCGCCTCAACCTCTTGGTTTATTCCCATACCGCCGGGCATCGGCACGGGGCGGCGATTGAGGCCGGGATAGAGGTGCTACAAGAAATGGCTCAGGAAGAAGGCTGGGGCGTGACCTTCACAGAGGATCCGAGCGCGTTCACCACCGAAAATCTTGGCCAATATGATGTTATTTTATTTAACAATACTACGCAAAACGTGCTGCCCGAACCGGCCCAACGCGCTGCGTTCAAGTCGTTTATCCGTAATGGCGGCGGTTTCGTCGGGATCCATGCCGCGAGCGATACGCTCTACGATTGGGAGTGGTACGGTCAATTGATTGGAGCCTATTTCCGGGGACATCCGCGTGGCATGCAAACTGCGCGAATCAAAGTGGAAGACGCGCAACATCCGTCCATGCAGGGACTGGGCGATGAATTTGAGTTTCATGACGAATGGTATTGGTTCCGCAGCAATCCGCGGGAACAGGTACATGTGCTGGCCACCCTGGATCGCACGTCCCATCGGGACTTAATTGCGTACGACCGCAGGAATCGGAATGCGGACCACCCCATCATCTGGTGTCACGAGTTTGACGGCGGACGGGTTTGGTACACCGCGTTGGGACATACGCGCGGCCCCGTCGAGGATGATAGGTTTATCCGCATGCTGCGCGGCGGCATCCTGTGGGCAGCAGACAGGTAATTTAGTATAACACCATAACAGTAGAGGGTCAGAGACAATGATGAACAGTATCCAAACCATGAATCGCCGGAATTTTTTAAAGACAGGCTTGGCTGCCGGGGCGGGCTTGGCCGTCATGCCGGGTGCGCGGGTACAAGCCGGTAACGGCGGCACCCAAACCGTTAATATTGCGCTATGCGGTATCGGTGCCCAAGGGCGCGTACTGATGAATTCGCTGCTGCGCATTCCAGATGTGCGTTTCCGCGCAATTTGCGAAATTTGGCCCTATAATCAGCGGTACGGCGAACGCTTCCTTGCGCGATTCGGTCACGAAGTGAACGTGTACGCGGATGTGAACGAAATGCTGGCGGAAGAGGATGATCTGGATGCCGTTATCGTGGCGACGCCCGATTGGGTCCACGCCCCGCAGACGATCGCTGCGCTGGAGTCAGGCTGTCATGTGTATTGCGAAAAGTTGATGTCCAACACGATTGAGGCGGCGCGTGAAATGGTGCTGGCGGCCCAGCGCACTGGCAAACTGCTGCAGATCGGACACCAACGTCGCAGCAATCCGCGTTATATCCACGCCTATGAGAAGCTACTGACCGAAGCCGAAATCTTTGGCGGCCCGTTTACGCACGCCAATGCGCAATGGAATCGCGCCAAGAGCAGTGCCTTGCGGTGGCCGGAACGCTTTGAGATGGACGAAAATGAGCTGAACCGTTTTGGCTACGACTCGATGCATGAACTGATCAACTGGCGCTGGTTCCAAAAATACGGCGGCGGCCCTATCTCAGATCTCGGGGCACACCAAATCGATATCTTCAACTGGTTCTTTAAGGGACGTCCGAGCGGCGTCATGGCCAGCGGCGGCATCGACTATTACGACGACGTCGAGCATCTCGACAACGTTATGGCGATTTACGATTACGAAACATCCGCTGGCGTTGCCCGGGCTTTTTACCAGGTGCTTACGACCTCCAGCGCGCTCGGCTACTTTGAGCGCTTCCTGGGCGTGAATGGAACGCTCTCGATCTCCGAGAACCCGAGCTTCAACCAGGCCTACCGTGAAGCGCACGCCCCCTCCTGGGATGAATTCGCCGAGCAAGGGCTGCTCCGACGGGCCGCCGGGGCGGCTTACAACCAAGAGACGGAGGCGGTGGATGTGCGGGAAACGGCGGTACTCGACGCCTGGGATATTCCCGTCACCCTCGATCGGCCCATTCATCAGCCGCATCTTGATAATTTCTTTGACGCGATACGAGCGGGTACTCCGCTCACCTGTCCCGCCGAAGAAGGATTTGCCTCTACCGTCACGGTCCTACGCGTGGCCGAGGCGGTTAAGGCGCAAAAACGACTGGCTTTTGATGCTGCAGAATTCAACGCTTAATTAAAGAAAGGAAAATACATATCATGAAGAAGTTAATGACTGTTGGCTTAGTGGCGAGCACCCTGTTAGGCGTTGGCCTGTCGAATGCAGAATTGGTGCCGTTGGAAATTGAATTGCCCGACCCGCTGTTTATCGGGACCCCGATCCCGCTGGATGGCGATCTCCCGCATCTGGAACAGCCCACCGGTGAGCCGCGTCCACCATTGATGGTCCCGGCCGGCACGGAAAACCTGGCGCTGGAGAAACCCGTCACGTCCAGCGACGACTGGCCAATCATCGGTGAGCTGGATTATATCACGGACGGATATAAAGACGGCGACGAGGGCTTCTACGTGGAACTGGGACCTGGCGTGCAATGGGTCCAGATCGACCTTGAACAGGAAGCCGTGATCCACGCCATCGTGGTGTGGCATTATCATGCCGCCGAACGTGTTTATCACGACGTGATCGTGCAGATTTCCAATGACCCGGAATTCGAGGAGGGCGTGATTACGGTGTTTAACAACGATCACGACAACACCTCGGGTTTCGGTGCCGGCACCGATCCCGCCTATGTCGAAACCAACGAAGGCCGCTTGATTGACGTGGATGCCGTCGAAGGTCGTTATGTGCGGTTGTACAGCCGGGGCAACACCGCCAACGACATGAACCACTACATTGAAGTAGAGGTCTACGGAATACCGCGCTAACGGTACGGCCGACATGATTGCGCGCGCATGGTATGCCGCGCTGGCGGCGGTGTTTATAGCGGCGCTGGCCGTGCGGTTGGTGGCCTTGGATGAACGCCCCATGCACACCGATGAGGCCGTGCATGGGGTTGGACTGGGGCGCTTGCTTGAAGGCCATGGCTATCGCTATGACCCGGTAGACTACCACGGCCCGACGCTCTATTACCTCACCCTCCCCTGGGCGTGGCTGCGTGGCGAGCGCACGGCTGAAGCACTCACGGAATTCACCCTGCGGGCGGTACCCGCGTTCCTGGGCGCAAGCCTGATTCTGTTGCTGGTCCCGTGGCGAAAGGTAATCGGCGGATGGGGCGTGCTCTGGGCCGCGCTATTCATTGCCTGCTCGCCCATCCAGCTTTATTACCACCGCGTGTATATCCATGAGACGCTGCTGGTCTTCCTAGGGTTTGCCCTGCTGAACTGCCTGCTGAGCTGGTTTACCAAACCGCGTTTGTGGATCGCACTGACCGCAGGCCTCCTGGCAGGTCTCATGCATGCGACCAAGGCCACGTCCGCGCTGATGTTTGCGGCCATGGCAGGGGCCTGGATATTGTGCTGGTTATGGGTTCGCCTAAGGGGGACCGAACGGACACCTCTTGCCGAGCTGCCGCCGCTGAACGTTAGCCTGCGCCATGCCGGATGGGCCGCCCTCGTGGCGTTGGCCGTTTCCGCCCTGCTGCACTCCGCCTTTTTCACCCATCCGGCAGGCATTATGGACAGCATCACCGCCTACTTCATTTCGCCCGACCGCGCGGCCGGCCAAGGTCACGAAAAACCGTGGTACACCCACTTGCACTGGGTTGGCGGCTATCGGTCCGGCGGCTTTTTATGGACAGAAGCCTTTCTGCTTGGGTTGGGCGTGTTTGGCCTCTTTTTTTCCAACGCTTGGAAAAAGCGGTCGCCCGGACTTCCAACGCTTGGAACGCCCTTGCTTGGATGGTACGCCATCCTGCTCATGGTGATTTATGCCCTTATCCCGTATAAAACCCCGTGGCTGATGCTCGGCCCGATGCTGATCATGACCGTGCTGGCCGGTTCCGGTGCGGCGGCCATGGTCAGGCTGGCACACTGGACGTGGGCGCGGATTGGTGTGGTAGCGGTTCTGCTGCTGGGTACGGCCCAACTCGGCGCTCAAGCCCGGCGGGCGGCTTTTCGGTTTGCCGCCGACGAGCGCGTGCCGTATGTTTACAGTCATACGTCGCCCGATGCGGTACGGTTGGCCGCGCGTATTGTGAAAAGTATGGACTGGCTGCCGGAAACGGAACGCGTGGTACAGGTGGCTGCGGAAGAGTATTGGCCCTTGCCGTGGTACCTGCGTTCACTTGACCGGGTAGGCTACTGGAATGAACGCCCGCCCCGTTTGGTGGCTCCGGTCATTGTGTTGAGTCGCCCCATTTCGGCGGAAGCCCGGGCAGAACTGGAAGCGACGCACCGGTCGACGTTTGCCGGGTTGCGGCCCGGCGTACTGGTGGTAGTATGGTTTCGCGAAGACCTGTGGGAACGAATTATTAACCCTAAAAAGGAAGAGGAATAAAATGAAATATCTATTTGGATACGCCCTATGCTTGCTGTTTGGTTTAACCCTTGGTTGTGATCGCGCCCCGGAACGCCCGACCGCCGCACTGGAAGACCCCGCTGCGGCCGAGGAGGAGACCGCTGCCCCGGAGCCCACCGGCCCCCGGGATCAATATGTGATCGATCCGGATTCCGAATTCACCTTTACGGGTTACTATGTGGCCGGATCGCAAACCGGCGGTTTCCTGGTCTTTGATGGGCACTGGGAAATGCATGGCGACGAGGTGGAAACCGCCCGCAGCGAGGTGGTTTTCCTGACCGACACCGTCTACAGCAGTGATGACCGGCTGACCCGCGTATTGGTGGGTGACGCTTTTTTTGATTCCTTGGACCATCCCGAAGGCACCTTTAAATTGAATCGTGTCAGGGCAACGGATGACGGCTATACCATTACCGGCGATTTGACCTTGCGGGGCGTCACCAAGACGATTTCCTTCCCGGCCGCCATTCAAGTGGCCGACGACCAAGTCCGTATCCAGGCGGAATTCCAAGTGGACCGTAACTGGTGGGAGATGGGAAAAGGCGGCTTGGGTGATTATGCCCTCCGCGACCGCGTGGATATCGTGATCGACGTAATGGCGAATAAGGAAGAATAAGGGGAACGCTCCATGGTGGCCAGCCACCGCTTTGCGCATCGCGCCATGGCGACGGAATTCGGCGTGCGGTTGATTCATCCCGACGCCGATTATGCCGCAGGTGCCGCCCAAGCGGCCTTTGCCCGGATTGATGAAATCGAGGCGGTGTTGTCACGCTACCAGCCGGGCAACGATATTGCGCAGCTCAACCAAGCCGAACCGGGCGAATGGTTACTCGTAGCCCCGGACGTACAGCAATGTCTGCTGCAAGCCCGCGACCTGTACCACGCCACCGAAGCGCGTTTTGATCCCGCCTTTCGCACGCCCGGCCGCTTCGGCGGGATTGAGATTGATCCGGCCTATCCCCGGGTTCGTCTACCGCAGCGGATGGACATTGATTTAGGCGGTATTGGCAAGGGCTACGCGCTTGACGAAGCAGGGATTTTGTTGCGCGAATGGGAAGTGGAGCGCGCATTGGTGCAGGGCGGCGGCAGTTCGGTACTGGCCCTGCAACCGCCGCCCGGGAAGCCGGGTTGGGCTCTGACGGTAGGCCAAGGGCCGCCTATTCATTTGGTGGAGAAAAGCCTGAGTGCTTCGGGCACGGAAGCGCGCGGCGACCATATTGTCGACACGCTGGGCACCGCCAAAGGAATCGGCATCGTCCGCACGTGGGCCTTGGCCCCGACGGCAACCGTCTCCGATGCACTGTCCACCGTCTTCTTCCTCATGTCACCAGACGCCATCAAGCGCTTTTGCGACCAGCATCCTGATATCGGTGCGCAATGGCTCATCACGGGACCCGCAGGCCGACAGCAGGAACGCTACGGCAACTGGCCTGCCACCGCCGGCCAGACCTCCCGTTCATAAAGGCGCATAATCAGAATCCCTGCCGCAACAGTTCCATCAGAATCGGGCCCATGAGCACGATAAATACGGCGGGGAAAATGAAGACAATGAGTGGGAACAGGAGTTTGACCGGCGCTTCGTTCGCCAGTTTTTCCGCGCGCTGATAGCGGCGGGTACGCATTTGGTCGGCCTGTAGCCGCAGGGCAGTACCAATGCTGGACCCTAATTCATCGGCTTGGATCAAGGCGTTGGTGACGGCGTATAGGTCCGGATGATTGGCCCGTTGGGCCAGGTCACGCAAGGCTTCGCGTCGCGTTTGGCCCACTTGAATCTGCCGGAACACGCGGATTAATTCCTCGCCCAGGGCGTCAGGTTCGCGCCGTTCCACAATGCGGCGAATGGCGGTCATGAAATCAATGCCCGCTTCCACCGACAAGGTCAACAAATCGAGGACAAACGGCAATGCCCGCTCCATTTCTTCGTGCCGTTGGCGCAAGGCGTGTTTGAGCCACCAGCCGGGATAAAACGCCGTAAGGGCAATCCATACCCCATACAACAGTGCTTGCCGCTCCAACAGTACCACGCCCAGCCGCCCCGGCATCCGCGCAAATCCCAAATGGAGCAGCAGCGATAAGCCGACGCCCAACACCAACGGCATCAGCACCCGTAAGGCCAACAGCTCGTACGGCGCCAATAAATCGGGATAACCGGCGGCGACCAAGTCACGACGCAACCGTTCCTTGACGGGTGCCCAGGCCGGTCGATTGAACAGCGGCTTGAAATTGGGCGCGAACGGCAGCAACAACCGCATGAGAAACGGTAACCGTCGCTCGCGTTGCCGCCCGTCGGCCAAGGTTACATAGGTGATTTGCAGCGAGGTCTGGCCGACGTACCACGCCAGGCCGGCTGCCGCCAGCCCGGCTGCGGTTGCAATCAGTAACCACGTGGCATTCATAATCGCTGCGCCCTCATACCCGAATCCGTACAATTCGCCGAATCATCAGGAACCCCATACTATCCAGTGCAACCACCACGCCCAACGCGGCCAAGCCAATCGGGCGCGTGTAGAAGTTCTGCATCATCATCGGGTCCAGCATCCATAAAACCAGCAAGAGTAAAAAAGGCATCGTCCCGACCACAATGCCCTGCAGCCGTCCTTGCGCGGTTAATGAAGCCACCCGGCCTTTAATGCGTAGCCGTTCGCGAATGGTCACCGCGATCTTGTCGAACACTTCGGTGAGATTGCCTCCGGATTGCCGGGCCGTTTCAATGGCCAGCAGCATCAACGTCAAGTCCTCGCTGCCCACCCGCTGATCAAGCTGGTCGAGGGCGTCTTCCATCTTCACGCCCACGCGTAGTTGCTGCAGAAACATGCCGAACTCCTGCGCGATGGGGGTGCGGCCCTCTTTCACCACGCTTTCGATGGCCTGGTTGATACTAAATCCGGCCCGCAAAGCGTTGCTCATGGTTTGCAGTCCGTCCACTAATTGCTCGTTGAAGCGTTCCAGTCGACGTCGACGCAGAATGCGTAACAAGCCGCCGGGCGCAAAGAGCACGGCGACCCCCATCAACCCGCCCACCACGGTCCCGCGTATCCAGCCGGCGGCCGTAGCCAGATCGGCCGTCACGACAAAGCCCAACAAAAAAAGGCCCACCGCCGTAATGCGGGCCACAGCGTTCAGGCGTTGCGGCGGAATGAACAAGAACAGGTCTTCGTATTGCCGGGCCGTGTCGGTGACGTACTGCTGGTCGTAATGGGTCAACGCATCCCGGACCGCGCATAACAAGACATAGGCCAGGCCGGCGAAGCATACCGCGAACGCCAGAGGTAACAAGGCCGGCGTCATTCCCCTGCCCCCGACGGCGTGGCGGCTGTCCAATGCGACTCGTCAAAGATGTTTTGATCCAATGTGATACCGCGCGTGCGCATTTCCTCCAGGTAGGTCGGGACGGCCCCGGTGGGTTTGAACCGGCCTTCAACCTGGCCGGACGGTCCGATACCGGTTTGCTCGTAGACAAACAGATCCTGCAGGGTAATGGTGTCGCCCTCCATCCCGACCACTTCCGAAATCCGGTTGACCTTGCGTGTACCGTCGCTGAAACGCGACAGGTGCACAATTAAATGAATGGCCGCGCCGATCTGCTCACGGATGGCCCGCAACGGTAATTCCATGCCGGCCATCAAGACCATGGTTTCAAGGCGCGCCAAGGCATCGCGCGGGGCATTGGCATGGATGGTGGTCAACGACCCTTCATGTCCCGTGTTCATCGCCTGCAACATATCCAAGGCCTCGCCGCCGCGACACTCGCCCACCACAATCCGGTCCGGCCGCATGCGCAAGGCGTTGCGCACGAGATCGCGGATTGTAATGGCACCACGGCCTTCGATATTGGGCGGGCGCGATTCCAAGCGCACAACATGGTCCTGCGGCAACCGTAACTCCGCCGCGTCCTCAATGGTGACAATGCGCTCGCCTTCAGGCAAATAGTTGCTGACCACGTTCAGCATGGTGGTCTTGCCGGACCCGGTGCCGCCGGAGATGATGATGTTCTTGCGCGCGCGCACGGTAGCCTCAATGAAGCGGCACAATTCGGGCGTGACCGTGCCGAACCGGCACAAATCGGTGTCCGCCAAGGGTTCCTTGGAAAAGATCCGAATGGTCAGACAGGGCCCGGTCAACGAAAGCGGGGCAATGATGGCATTTACACGCGACCCGTCCGGCAAACGGGCATCGACATACGGCGTACTCTCATCAATCCGTCGGCCAATCGGGGAAACGATCCGTTCAATCACCGCGAGTACAGAGTTCTCGTCGATGAAGGTTTTGTCGGTCAGGTGCAAACGGCCGGCCCGTTCGACATAAATCTTGCGGGGCCCGTTGACCATAATTTCGGTGATTTCCGGGTCCTGCAGTAAATCCTCAAGTGGCCCCAGGCCGACGGCTTCATCAAACAGTTCCTTGGCCAGGCGGTGTGCATCCACACCGGGCGGCAACCGATCAACGATCTCCCCGATCAGGGCGTCCAAGGTCTGTTTAACGCGGTCGCGCAGTTCGTCTTCCTTGACCTGTTTAATGGTCAGCCGCTTGATATCCAGTCGTTCCAGCAGCTCCCCTTGCAGTTGTCGTTTAATGGCGCGTTCCGTTTCCACTTGCTCGGCGTCCTGGGCGGGCCTGGCGGCGGGTTCAAGTGGCGGTGGCGGTTCGCTGCGGGTGGGCTTGCGTGGCTCGACCGGCTCGATGCGGGGGGGAGCGGGTATGGCGGGGGATTCGGGCTGACGCGTCGGTCCGCGGGCGAGCAGCTCCTTGGTGGCCGGCGCAAAGCTCAGGGCGTAATCGCCGATGCGGATCGTCTGGTGCGGAAACACGCGACGGCGACCTTCAACCTTTTCGTGTTCCACCCACACGCCGGTATCGCTCAACAGCTCTTCTACATACGATTCGTCCGGCATCAACGTGAGTACCGCGTGCCGCAGCGCCACGCCGTCACCGGTCAAATGCAATTTATTACTGCTGGCGGAACCGATAGTGTAGACCCCGGCTTCCAGCAAACGCAACGGCGCGGCCCCGTCCGGGTGTGTACATTCCAAAATAAAGGGCAGCGTTTCTTCGCTCACGGCTCGGTTCTCCGATCGTCTATTCCAATTCGCCCTTCAGACGAATGTGTTCCTGCCGGTACAGGTTGTATGCTTCCAATTTCCCTTCGATATGCTCGAAATTAACCGAGGGCAAATCGCTTTCGTAATGTACGTCCTCGCCATGGCGCAGGCTCAAATGTAGCTGGCCACGAACGTGCTGGGCGAAGACCAGCAACTCCGCCTCGCGCGGGGTGACCTCGAACGTGATGGTGGAGTACGCGCCCGGCCGACGGTCCGCGCCCAGCAAGGCCGCGTCGCGGGCCAGTTGCTGGCCGGTAGCCAGCACGCTGACATCCTGCAGCATCGTGAGCGTAACCGATTCCATTTCCCCTTCCACCTCACGCGAGGGGAAGGTAAAGGTGCCCAGGATATCGACCCGGTCCCCCGGCACCACCAACCCGCTGACACTGGCCGGGCCGGAGATGGGGATGGAGACCGCCCGTAACCCGCCCCGGATCATGGTGGCCAATCCTTCGGCACCGGGATCGGGCAAATCCACATGCGACCACCATAACGGTTCACCGCGTTGCAAAGGGAAGCGTAACCGCTTGCCGACGACGCGGTTCTGGTCTTCCGGCCCGAATACGTTCTGCCCCACCGCGCTGGCGAAGACTTCGCGCAAGGCCAGGTCTTCAAACTGCAACACGGTGCCCGCCGGCACGTTGCGGCTGGCCACAATGACCGGCACGCGTTGAGCCCCCTCATAGAGCCGCGCTTGTTCCTCGCGCAAATAGCGGTGGGTCAGGATAAAGGCCAGCAAGCCGATGGCAATGGAGGCCACTAAGATTATTCTATGCTTCACCCAACACCTCTCTTTCACGAATCCTTGATCAACACGGTAATCATTTGTTCCCCGGGCACGGCCCGTACAGGCGAGACTTGAACGTAACACAGGCGGCGGCCTTTTGTATAGACGGCCAACGGTCCGTCGGCACGCCGTCCAGCGGTGTCGACAAAGAACGGGGTCCAGCCGGCGGCCCCGAGGGCTTGGTCATAAAAGGCCAACACCTCGCGGGGGGCATCAGGGGTTCGCCAAAACGCAGCGGTCACGCCTGTCTCAGGCCGCGTCACCTGCGAGCCGGGCCGGGCCCCGGGATAAACGGGTAAATCCGCAGGCGCAGCAGGGGGCGCGGCCGCAGCGGCGGGCTGGCGACTATGCACCAGGAACACTAGCGGGTGCGGCCAATGGCGTGGGGAAACCACCAGCGCCCGGGTGAACCGATCCGGCCACACGGCCCAGCCGGCATGCATCTCCCCGCCCGGCCAGAGCTGAACGTCGGCCTCGCGTTCACGGTACATGCGCCGGAACTGTTCCAGCGCTTGGCGCGCGGATCCGCGCGCGGCATACACTTGCAGGTCGTACGTGCGACCGTTGACGTGGACAGGGCCCGTCTGCCCTTGCTGCCACCCGCTTTCCGTCGGCGTCACCCGTTGCGTATCCGCGCGGCCCCAGCGCATAAATACCCGCGCGGCAGCGGGTACACCGCCGCACACACTCCCTATAACCCACACCGCCAGCCACTGGCGCCAACTAAAGCGCAACGGGGAAAAGCGAAAGGAATGTTGGATATTCCGCGTCATTCGTCCACTCCATGTAGCCAAGGCATCCAGACCCCGTGCTCCAACTGAATCGATTCGTTACGAACCACCCAGCGCCGCATAACGGGATACAGGTCGATGCGTTCACTCCGGCGCTGGCCATAAAGCAAATCGAACACCGCACTCAATGGCTGGGCGGTCTCGGCGGATTGGAACGGATTAGGACCGACACGACGCTGCAACTCATCGAGGCGGGCGGGTCCCAGCACGGCACGTTGCACCGGTTCGTGCGGGCCGGTGACCGCGACATCGTGCTGGCTGTAAAAGACGCCGTCCCGGCCCGGATGCATATCGTGGATGTAGAGCGGCGTGACGCCTTGTATCGTGCGTTGCGGGCTCGCGG
>PWVE01000017.1 GCA_003562335.1 PVC group bacterium | reverse complement strand
CGGCCAATGTGAATCATCCGGAAGCCGAGCCGATGATTATCGGCCGCAATTTCAGGGTCAAAATCAACGCCAACATCGGCAACTCAGCCGTATCTTCGTCAATCGACGAAGAAGTGGAAAAAATGCGTTGGGCCACCCTGTGGGGTGCCGATACGATTATGGATCTATCAACGGGCAAGCACATCCACGATACCCGCGAATGGATGCTGCGTAATTCGCCGGTACCGCTGGGTACGGTGCCGATTTACCAGGCACTGCGCAAGGTGGGCGACCAGCCCGAGGAACTAACGTGGGACCTGTACCGCGACACCCTGATTGAGCAGGCCGAGCAAGGCGTGGATTATTTCACCATCCATGCGGGCGTGCGCCTGCATCACATCCCCCTCACGGCGCGCCGGGCCACCGGCATCGTGAGCCGGGGCGGATCGATTATGGCGAAATGGTGCCTGGCCCATCATCAAGAGAGTTTTCTATACACGCATTTCGAGGAAATCTGCGAAATCATGCGGGCCTATGACGTTAGTTTCTCGCTCGGCGACGGATTACGTCCGGGCGCCATCGCCGACGCCAACGACGCGGCCCAGCTGGCCGAGTTGGAAACGCTGGGCGAATTAACGCGCAAGGCCTGGCAACACGATTGCCAAGTGATGATTGAAGGACCCGGCCACGTGCCGTTGCATACGATAAAGGACAATATGGACTGGGAGCTGGCGGCCTGCCAGGAAGCACCGTTCTACACGTTGGGACCGCTGACAACGGATATTGCGCCGGGTTACGATCATATCACCAGCGGGATTGGGGCGGCAGTCATCGGTTGGCACGGCTGCGCGATGTTGTGCTACGTGACCCCCAAGGAGCACTTGGGCCTGCCAGACCGCGAGGACGTACGGACCGGCGTGGTCACTTATCGCATAGCCGCTCATGCGGCGGACCTGGCCAAGGGGTTCCCCGGCGTACAGGAACGGGACAATGCGGTGAGTAAGGCGCGGTTTGAATTCCGGTGGGAGGATCAGTTCAATTTGAGCCTGGACCCGGAACGGGCGCGTTCTTTCCATGATGCTACGCTCCCCAAAGACAGTGCCAAGACCGCTCATTTTTGCAGCATGTGCGGCCCCAAATTCTGCTCCATGCGCATCTCCTCCGAGATCAAGTCCATGGCCGAGGATGACCAGCAGGCCGTGGAAGCCGGTTTGGCCACGAAGGCGCGTGAGTTTGTTGAGCAGGGCGCGGAGATTTATTCATGAGCGCATCCTTGGGAATTGCAGGGGCCGGTCTGGCAGGTCGCCTGCTGGGCTTGGAGATGGCCGAGCGCGGCTGGCAGGTTACGCTGTTCGATCAAGACACACCGGACGGCATCCACAGCACCACCTACGCCGGGGCCGGCATGCTGGCACCGGGTTGTGAGTTGGAAAAGGCCGAAACCGATATTGCACGCTATGGTCTGCAATCCCTTCCGTTATGGAAGGCGTTACTGGCCCGTTACGGTCGCTCGGTGTACCACGCGTTCACCGGCAGCCTGGTGGTGGCCCACCCGCAAGACCAGCGGGAATTGCAACAACTGCAACGCAAAGTCGAGCAGCGCGCGACTACACCGGACGTCGTGCAAACCGTGACGGCCGACGCGCTGGCAAAACTGGAACCCAGCTTGGCCAATCGCTTCCGTACGGGCTTATACTTTCCCGTCGAGGCCCATATCGATAATCGCGCTTGGCTAGCCGCCCTGCGGGAAGCGTTGGTCGCCCGCCACGTGACCTGGCACGCGTCGTCACCAGTGGAGCGGGTGGAGCCGCATCGCGTGATTACACCCCAAGGCGCATCCCACACGTTTGACTGGGCGGTGGATTGTCGCGGACTGGGGGCACGTACACAGCTCTCTACATTGCGCGGCGTGCGCGGTGAATTGTTGTACCTGCACGCACCGGAAGTGTCATTGAACCGACCGGTACGCCTGATGCATCCGCGCTATCCCATCTACATTGTTCCCCGCCCGGATAACGTATACTTGGTGGGCGCCACGGCGATCGAAAGCGATGACTTGGGAGCCGTCACGGTACGTTCCGTGCTGGAGCTTTTATCGGCGGCTTATAGCGTGCACAGCGGGTTTGCCGAAGCGCGGGTGTTGGAGACCGTCGCGCATTGTCGGCCAGCCTTCCCGGATAACAAACCCCGTCTGCTATACGCTGATGGTGTAATGCATATCAACGGGCTGTACCGGCACGGTTTTCTCATCGCGCCCGCCTTAATCCAGTTCGCCCGTCATTTTCTTGAAACTGGCACCCCGATGGACGGTGCCGAACCGATAATGGAGGCTTACGCTGCATGAACCTGACAGTAAACGGTACTTCGTGCCCCTGCGCCGATGATCACACGATAACGGATGTGCTGCGCGAGCGCAAAGTGGATACGCGGTTTGTCGCGGTGGCGCTTAATTGCGAATTTATCCCACGCGGTAACTATGCCACGCAACGCCTAGCCGACGGGGATGAACTCGAAATCCTAACCCCACTACAGGGAGGTTAACGATGTGGCAATTAGGTGATCATTCTTTAACAAGTCGCCTGTTGATTGGATCGGCGCAATACCCCTCGCCCACCACTATGGTGGAAGCGCTGCGGGCGTCGCAAGCGGAAGTCGTCACCGTTTCACTGCGCCGGCAACAGCCGGATACCGATGCCGGCCGCCGGTTTTGGGATTTGATTCGCGACACCGGGCTGCGCGTACTGCCTAATACAGCGGGCTGCCGCACGGCCAAGGAAGCCATAACCATTGCCCGCATGGCGCGCGAATTGTTCGAAACGAACTGGATCAAGCTGGAGGTGATCGGGGACGACTACACACTGCAACCCGACACACTTGAACTGTGCCAAGCCGCTGCCACCCTGGTGGAGGACGGCTTTGAAGTACTCCCCTACACCACGGAAGATCTGGTGGTGGCCCGCAAACTGGTTGATGCAGGCTGCCGGGTCCTCATGCCCTGGGCCGCACCGATTGGATCGGGCCAAGGACCGCTTAATCCGTATGCGTTGCGCACGCTGCGTGACCGGTTCCCGGACATACCCCTGATTTGTGACGCTGGCTTGGGACGCCCTTCCCACGCCGCCATGGTCATGGAGATGGGATTTGACGCGGTCTTGATTAACAGCGCCGTGGCGTTAGCCGATGACCCGGTCGTCATGGCACAGGCCTTCGCGGCTGCGGTGAACGCCGGTCGTTACGCCTTTGAAGCGGGGCTGATGACCACCCGGGAAATGGCCGTACCCAGTACACCGGTATTGGGCACCCCCTTCTGGCATGCCAATCCCGTCACCTGATGACCAGGGACCGCCAGCGCACGTGTTACCCGGTCGCCTTGGCGCAGCGGCATCCGGTGACACTACCGCCCACCGCGCCCGCCACGCTGCACACATATCTGCAAACCGATTTTGAACAGCGCGGTTTCGATGCCGACGACGCGCGCGTACTGGCGGAAATGTATGTCCGCCAATCGTCATGGTTTACGAAAGAATCCGGCCAGCCAGTGCCTTCATGGCCACCACCAGCCGATTATCTGGACTCACCACGTGGGCTGCCCGTCACCACACACCCGGCCTTCCCACCCGAAGACCGCGCGGCGTTCGGGCTGTACCCGATTGTGGCGGATTGTATGGAGCTCGAACGCCTGCTGCCACTGGGGCTGGGCATGATTCAGCTGCGCGCCAAGGGCCGGTCCCGATCGGATCAGGACGCGTTGGCGGTCGACGCCATTCGACTGGCACACGCTTATCCAACCAAACTTTATATTAACGATGCGTGGGAAGTCGCGTTACGCCACGGCGCGCACGGTGTACACCTCGGGCAGGACGACTTGGACCAGGCCGATACGGTGGCTTTGCAAAGGCACGGGTTGCGACTGGGCATTAGTACCCACTCGGTAGCGGAATTGGTGCGGGCCTCACAATATGCCCCCTCCTACATCGCCATGGGCACTGTTTTCCCGACCCGTTCGAAGCAGCTGGACTATGCGCCATTGGGACTGGCCGGACTGCGATTTCTGGCCCGGCTCAGTCCGGTGCCGGTTGTGGCTATCGGTGGTATTCACTTGGCACAGGCGCAGGCCGTCTACGCCGCAGGTGCCGCCGGTATCGCCGCTATTTCCGAAATGCAGGATTGCCCCAACCCAGCGGAACGCGTGCGCCAGTGGGCACGATTGGCGACATCCCAGCCGGCTGGAAGTAACTGATCACAGCGACCGCTACGCGGAGCCGACAAAACTGTGGTTCCAACGCCTGGAACACACCTCGCATTTCACTTCCAAGGTCTGGAGAAAATGGCCCAAAAACTTCCAACGCCTGGGGGACAGGCCCCAAACGCGTTCCAAGGCCTGGAGAAAAAGGGAATTGCGTCTTGCTGAAGGGGCTATTGAATTCTATAGTGGGCAGGCTCTTGCAAAACCTCCCGTGGCATGGGCGTCCCGCCCATGATTCACGGGCAGGATGCCCGTGCCACTTCGTGTGGCTGGAGGTTTTGCAAGTGCCTCGTGGGCACATGGCCACAGACTGCCGGATTTGCGATTACGCGCACCTGAATACCGAGCGGCTTCGGCCGCGGCGAATCATTTTCAGGGGGTGCTCGCATTTCTGGAAACGCGGTGAAAAGAGTACCTAATCGAACCACGAAGGAGCAATTATGCAAACAGTCAATTCATCTTTAAACAAGGCCGTTCGTTGGACGGCCATGTTATGGGTTACCAGCTTGATGGGGGTAAGTTGTGTACCCGGCCAAATGGCCGGTGAACCGTCTGTCGACCCGCCCGTCAATACCCTTACGCCCCGACAGGAGGCAGAGGGTTGGGAATTGCTGTTCGATGGCGATAATCCGGCCACACATTGGCGCAACTATAATCAGGAAGAGCTTTCTGACGGCTGGCAAGTCATTGAAGGGGGCTGGTTGGCGCGCGTGGAAGACCGGGCGGGTGACATCATCACGCGCGAGACGTTTGACGATTTTGAGTTGTTTCTGGAATGGAAGGTGGATAACCGCTCGAACTCGGGCATCTTCTATATGGTACAGGAACTCGAAGGTCGCCCCATCTGGCATAGCGCGCCCGAATACCAGATACTGGATAATCGACCCAACCAGTCACCCCAAACCGCGGCCGGCTCGCTGTTCGACCTGATCGGCTCCTCCGCGTGGAATGAAGCCGCACGCCCGGCCGGGGAAATCAACACCGCGCGTATTGTAAAACGCGGTGACTATGTTGAGCATCACATGAACGGCCGGTTGCTTTTCACTTTCAACATGAATACCGACGAGTGGCACGAGAAGGTGGAACAAAGCAAGTTCAACGCGCCCCCGTTTGCCACGGCGCCAAAAGGGCATATCGGGCTGCAAGACCACGGGGATTGGGTGGCTTTTCGCAATATACGAATCCGGCGCCTTGGTGAATAGGCGCAGGCGCAGCACCCGATGAAACAAACCTATCCCATTCAATGCCCCCAATGCGGGGCCGAACAGGAAGCGGAACTGTACGATGCGATCAATGTAACGGAAGCCCCGCTACTGCGCGAAGCCCTGATGAACAATACGCTGAATCAGGTGGAGTGTCCTCATTGTGGTTTTGCGTTCCGGGTGGACAAACGGCTGCTCTACCACGACCCCGAACGAGGCCTCATGATCTACTGGTTTCCTGGTCAGGAATCGTCCTATCAAACCAATAAAACTGAATTCCTGACCGCGATCAGCGCCTTAAACGCCGCGTTACCGGATGAATTTGACCCGCCGACCGTGCATTTGGTTTTCAGCCGCGTGGAATTGGTGGAGCGCATCTTTCTGCTGGAAGCGGGGCTGGACGAGCGCGTTATCGAATACATCAAGCACATGATGTACACCCGCAACCTTGAAAAGCTCGATCCGCAGGCAAAAGCGATCTTGTTCAACGCCCAGGATTCCAATGAACGCGCGCTGTGCTTTGTCATTCAGGATTTAGATACGCAGCAACTGGAAGGGGTGTTGGAGTTTGACCGGGAAGCCTACGAAGGACTGGTTGCCATGTTCGATGAGGACGAGAAGACGAGCACCTTATGGGACTTATTCCCCGGTCCTTACATCAGTGCCCGGTCATTGCTGCTGGAAGCTACCTCATGAGCCTGTTGATCCGTAACGGCGAAATCATCACCGCCACCGACCGTTATTCGGCGGACATCTATTGCGCGGACGAAACCATCACCCGCATCGGCCACGACTTGGACGTCCCGCCGGACACACCGGTGATCGATGCGGCCGGTAAATGGGTAGTGCCGGGGTTCATCGACCCGCACGTGCACATCTACCTGCCGTTTCTGGGCACCTACGCGAAAGACACCTACGAAACGGCGAGTCGCGCCGCGCTGATGGGCGGCACGACCACACTGATCGAAATGATTTGCCCCAACAAGGAGCAGGACCTGCTGGAGACCTGCGCCTTTTGGCAGGAACAAGCAGCCGGTCGCAGTGCCTGCGATTACACCTACCACATGGGGGTCCCCCGCTTCGACCCGCGCGTACAAGCTCAACTCACGGAGATCATCGCGCAGGGCATCCCCTCGCTGAAGATTTTTTTGGCCTACAAGGACCTCGCTCACCTGTCCGATGCGGAGTTGTATGCCCTGCTCTGTTTTGCCAAGGAGGCGGGTGTCATTGTTACCGGCCACTGCGAGAACGCAGATTTGATCGTGGCCCTGCAGCAACGCTTGCTGCAAGACGGCAAGACCGGTCCCGAATGGCATTACCACAGCCGTCCGCCGGCCGTGGAGGCGGCGGGTACCGCTCATTTTCTGGCGTTTGCCCAACTCACCGAAGCCACGGTGTATGTGGTCCACTTAAGCTGCCGGGAAGCGCTGCAGGCTACGCTGCGGGCGCGGCAATCGGGTGTGCGGGCGTACGTGGAAACGGTGCTACCCCACTTGGTGCTGGACTCCACGGCTGCGGAGCAACCCGATTTCGAAGGTGCTAAGTATGTTATGTCCCCTCCTCTGCGGCCGGCCCCACATCAGACGGCGCTCTGGAATGGCTTGCGCCAGGGCTTCATTCATACGGTGGCGACCGACCATGCGCCGTTTGATTTCCACGGTCAAAAGGACCGGGGTCGCGCTGATTTCACCCAAATCCCCAACGGCATTCCCTCACTGGAGGAACGCGTCAAACTGCTCTACACGGCCGGGGTGTGCCAGGACCGGATCGATGTGCACACCTGGATAAACTGTGCCAGTACCCAAGCCGCGCGCTTATTTGGTCTTTATCCGCGCAAAGGGACCATTCAACCCGGTGCCGACGCGGACTTGGTCATTTTTGATCCACACCACTCAAGCGTGATCAGTGCCGCGACCCATGCCATGAACGTAGACTATAGTGCCTATGAAGGCTGGCCGGTTAAGGGCCGGGCGGAAACGGTCACAGTACGAGGAAAGATCGTGGTGGAACAAGGCCGTTATACCGGGGTGCCGGGCCACGGGCGATTTCTTACTCGCGCACCGCAAACCTTTTAGTTCAGGAGTGATGCCATATGAAACGGACTTGCCTGTATGGAATATTCGTTATTTGGAATTGGGTGGCCGTGGCCGTCGCACAGCCGCCCGGCACCACCTACTGCGTCCTGCTGGATCACTATGAGGAGCCGGTCTGGGCCGCTTATGCCGGGTTTTTAGACCGTTCGCGGGGCGACGGCTTCCGGGCCTTGGGCCAATGGGAATGGGGCGCGTATAGCGGCTTGTTCTACGCAAACACGGGCTTTGGTGAGTGGGACCTGAAGGCGGGCTTCGATTCCATCTTTTTTACAGGGAAAGGCGAGCATCGCCTACCTTCCCATTTATCGGCCGTGCGTGCCGATCTCGACTACACTCTGCGCTTGCCCAACGCCTACGCCCTCCGCCTCGGTTTCGCGCCCGGACTCTACTCCGAGATCCACCATGTCCGCAGCGATCACCTTTTCTATCCGTTCCGGGTACACGGGATCCGCGCATTCAGCGGCGACGTGTCCGGCCTGCTGGGGATGAATTTCTATCCCGGCTTTGATCGCTGGTACGACCCACAATTTGGCGTACGCTGGATGATCAGTGATTTTTTAATGCTGGACGCTTTCTATCCGCGGACCGAGTTGGTGTTTCGCCCCACGCTGGCCTGGACCACCCGGGCCGGTGTGGAAACGGAGGAGATTCTGGAGTACCGTCTCAAGAGCAATGATGATCGGAAAGGGTTACGGATGAAAGGTACACGAATTTATGTCGGCGTAGAATACGAAATGATAAACCAACTGGCTTGGATGGTACAAATTGGGCGACGAGTCGATCGGGAAATGCAATTCAGGCGCAATTACCCCACGCTGGCCATCGACGACGGCTATTATATCCAGTTTGGGCTGGGCGGAAAGTTATAACGCGGTAAACGCGGCGGTTGGCGAGGGTAATTATGCGGTTGGCCATCATTTCTGATATCCATGTGCTCGGGCCCGGCGAGCACGAGCGTGACCGGGAGGTAAGCGCACAACTTTCTACGGTTCGCGGGCGCTTGCGCGGATTGTGGGCAAATTTTTTGCACGCCTCACGCCGCCGCTTTTGGAACTGGCACCCGGAATCGCGCTTCGACTGCTTTCTAAAGGCGCTGGACGAAATTCAAACCTATCATCCGGATTTCGTCATCGCCAATGGCGACTATGCCGGGGACGCGGCCGGCGTCGGCTTGAGCGACGATGCCACCTATGAAAGCGCAGCGGGTGCCGTCACCCTCATCCGCGAAATCTTCCCTGACCGCTGCCATTTCATTTTCGGTGATCATGATATTGGGAAGTACAGCACGCCGTTACGCCAAGGCGGCATTCGCCTCGCCAGCTTACAGCGCGGTGAAGAAAAACTGGGTATCCGCTCGTTCTGGCAGCAGCGCGTCGATGGATTTGACCTGATCGGCGTAAATTCCAGCCTGATCACCCTGGACCATTTCCTGCCTGAAGCGCTCGCCGATGAAGTACCCGAATGGCAGCGTCGGCAAACGGCGCATCTCGACGCCATACGCACGGCTTTTGCCGCACTGGACCGTGACGCACAGGTCATTCTGTTCTGCCATGATCCCAGTGCTTTAGGTCCGTTACGTGCGGAGCCCGAAGTCGCGGCACGACTCGACCAAATTAAACTCACGGTGCTCGGTCACCTGCACGATCCGCGCTTACTCACCCTTATCCAGCGTATGCCGCAATTCCGGCTGTGGACGCCCAAATATCCCGTGGCGCGCATTATCGCGAAGAGCGTGCGCGATGCCAAAAGCTGGTCGGCATTCAATCCGATTATCTGTCCTTCGCCTTTTGGTACCGGTCACCACCTGTCCGGCGGCATTCTGTTTATCGAACGCACGCCGACCGGCCACCTGCTAACTCATCGCCACCGGGTGAAGCTTTAGCCCCCCAGATAACACAGCGCTTGGCGCGAGGCCGGGTCGGCCACTAATTGCACGCGCTCGTCGCCGTTCCCCGTTTTGGCCATGTCGATCAGGCGCACAATTTCCTGGTAACCCGCCAAGCCGGGAAACAGGTCCGCCAGCACATTGGGCGCCTGTTCAAAAAAGTCCCGGTTGAACTCGACGGCGGGATCGGCCGGATAGACGGGCATATAGATAATCTCCGCCTCAACAAGATCCTGGAAAAAGTGGGTACCGTAGGACACTTCCGGCACATGCCCATCGGCCTCATCGGCCACTTCAACGAGGACCGACACTTGGTCGATATCCGCGTACCCCACTCGGATTCCTAAATCCGGATTGCTACTGCCCCAACGACCCGGACCGATCATCATGATACGCCCCTTCCCGATTCGCCGGTCACGGTTGATCCGGCCTACCACCTGCGGAAGGGCTTTGCGTACTTCGTCGCTCTGCAAAGCGGCATAATGCCGGGGATCCACAAACAGTATGTAGCGCACCGGCGCGATCACCCCGCCGTTCAGGAACCGGCGACTACGAAACAGCACGCGCTCAGCTGGAATATCGTCAGGCACATCCACATGGTCGGTTGCGCCGGGTAACCACATCGGTCGGCATTGCAAAATATTGATCGAGACCGCCCCTTGCGGCGAGCATTCCGCCGCGAACTCCGTATCCACCGCCTGGCCATAGGCCCGCTCCAGCGCCTTGAGCATACGCCCTATTAAAGATACAAACGGCGTGTGCTGCAGTAATCGATTATACGTCAAGACCACCGCATCGATCGGATTCACCCGCACACCAACGGGATCGGCTAAATATCCGTCGCGCCGCGTCGATACCAGCCAGTGCAGCAGCGGGTGCCGTTTTTCGCGCAATACCTCGTCCAAGCGTACGGTGCGGAAGGCGACTTGGTCCAAGTCCAGCAAATCAACGTCCCGCTGCGAATAGACCGATATTTCCTCCCCGATTTCCGGACGCAACTGCGGATGCGACACCGCGATCATACGGGGGTAATCGCGACTCACGCGATTTACGGCCCGGGTACCCAACCCGAACACAAGCCGAATCATGCCGGCTTCGGGATCGATTCGATCAGTCCAGGCATAGAGGTTGTGCGAAAACGCCACGCCCGCTAGCGTGGGAAAGAAGAACCGGCCATGCGGTTGCCCTGCCACCCGTTGTACCAGAACGGCCATCTGCTCATCGCTCGCCAACATGTTGCGGTTACGCCGGTAACTCAGGGCGTCCGGATTGAGCGTACTGGCGTACACCCGTTTGACGGCCCGCATAAAGGCTTCCAACCGCTGTTCCAACGGCCCGCAGTTGACACAAAACTCACTGCGGTACTTACCGGCAAATGCGTTGCCAAACCCGTCTTCCAACAGGCTGCTGGACCGCACAATAATCGGCGCTTCACCGATTTCCTCCAGCAATGCAGCGAACTGCTTTTTCCGCGCCTCGTCAAACACTCCGTCCAGAAACCGCTGCTCCAAGGCCGCAAAGGCTTCGTGCGAAAGTCGCCCGGCACGGGTAATGGCCAGTCGCTCCCGGAACAGGTTGTTGTGGATCAGAAAGGTATAGAACACATCCGAGCCGATGTGAAACGAGTCCGTATCCCCGGATGGAAACGCGTCGGCTTCGCATTCAAGGCGGGCAATCGCCCGGGCCAGCAACATGCCGGCCGCCTTGCCACCGATCCGGCCCGAACCCACCACCCGGCGCCGAATATGCATCAGCGCCGCCAGCGACAGGTACTTTTCCGCCAACCGCAATATGGTCGCGTCGGTGCCCAACAGCATGCGGGTGAGTTCCTGCTGCAACCGCTGGATGCGCGCTTGATCCGTATCGCCCGCATCCAGCGCATGGAGAATCTTCAGCTCGGCATAGACGATGTCCCACGGCGCACGGGTTTCGTGCGCGAGCGTGGTTGCCGGCACCTTGGACTGGGGTACTGGAATCCACGCATCAGGCTCAACCCGGTGCGGCCAGAACATACGCGTCGAGTGTCGACGCCACACCTTTAAAGGCCGTACATGCAACGCGGTTTGATAGTGAAAGGTATCCAGCAAAACCTGGGTCGTGTCGCGAATGCGCGCTACGGCGTCATCGGCGTGCCGGCCCCGTGTAAGCGCAAAATAGGCAACGGTGTCGAGTTCGAACAGGTAGGGACAGGTGGCCTGAAAGAAATTGGCCAGCAATTCGTCGGTGGCCCACAAGTCCACCAGCGACGACAAATTATCAAACACGTAATAGACGGCCCGGCCCCAGTGCGTAATGATCCGGTTGACTTGTGCACTGAACACATCAAAGCCCGCCCGGGGATCGACTTTTTCCACCACCCGCCGACCACTGCCGTCGGCGGCCTCCACCCCGTCAAGGGGCAATACCGGAGCATGTGATCCAAAACGTACATAGATAAGTGTGCGGTGATCGATTGCGGCCTGGTCCGCGAAGGCCCGGGCAAACCAATCGTAATCGACCATCGATTCCACCTGCCAGACCACATTGTCGCCCAGCCGGAAATAATCGATCAACTCATCCAACGGTCGTAATCCGCTGGCCACTGGCTGGAAGGCTTGTGACCCAGGTACCGTCATGGCGCGGGTGGGGGTATGGGGTTTTTGAATGGATCAAGTATCCAGCGTTTATTGTACCAGAAGTATTGTTCCGGATGCGCACGGATCGCGGCTTCAAAGTGGCGCATCACGTCCTGCATGATGCGGGCCTGATCCGCTGCGCGCGGCACGGCCGGATCGGGCCACACCGGCGGCAGCACCACCCAGCGGTGGCGGGTCCAACCTTCGCGTAGCGCGTAGGCCGGGAAAATGGGTGCCCCTTCCCGCCGCGCGAACATTTCCATCCCCGTCGCCAGTATCGCCGTGCCGCCCAAAAAAGATAACGCTATGCCCGACTCGCGCGCGCGCACGTCCGGCAACATGGCGAATACTTTGCCTTGTTTAAGGTAACGGATCACCTTGCGCAGTGCCCCGGACTGATCGGTCATGATCGTTTCCACGCCCGTCACACTGCGTAATTCGTTGAGCCAGGTATCGGTCAACGGGTTCTTCTGGCGGCGCGCCATGAAAAAAATCGGCAGCCCCAGAATATGTCCGCCCACACCTGCCAAGTCCCAGTTCCCCATGTGGGGCACGGCCAGGATCGCGCCTTGCTGCGGGTCCCGCGTGGCCTTCATGAAATCCACCCCCCGCGCGTCCACGTGCTGCTGCACCCAGGTCTTGTCCAGCAACGGGAAGCGCAAAATCTCCACGGCGTTGAAACAAAGATTACGCAATGATGTCCAGGCGATCCGACGCCGTTCGCACGGACGGAACTGATCGCCAAAAACGGCGTCCAGTCGCTGGTACGCCGCGCGCACCCTGAACCGGACCACATAGAACAAGAGCGCGGCCAACACCCACCCCAACGCCAGCGCCGCCCGGTAGGGCAAACGACGCACCACCGCGCTCAAGGCCTTCAGCAGCCTATATTCCACCTGGTGTTTGCGTCGCATGAACGAAAGAGTGAACGAGCGATGGCAAGCGGTCAAGACTGGACGCCCATAACCCAGCCATTCTCATTTCGGCCTCTGCGGCTCACCGGGACGGTTCGCCCTACCACGCGTATCCCGCCATCTTAGTGAAAAAATGGTAGGGCGAGGCGTCCCTGCCGAGCCGCGATCCGGAATAGGTGGCCATCATGAGAATGGCTGCCGTCAATTGCAGCTTGCAAGCCCCGCCTCGTTGCGTATCTTTCCTATCTACCGTTGTTTTAAGGAGGATGCGGGTGATTGCTGAAAACACCTACCAAAAATTAAAAGATAAGCTGGCCAAGGTCGTGCCCGACGTTGAGTTGCGTCAAAAAGCCGCAATCGCCGATGAGGTGTTGGCCCTCAAGGCGGAACGCAATGCCGTGATACTGGCCCATAACTATATGGAGCCGGCTCTCTTTTACTCCGTACCCGATTATGTCGGAGACTCGCTTGAACTCAGCCGTAAAGCCGCTGCCTGTGAACAAGACGTCATCGTCTTTTGCGGGGTACGGTTCATGGCGGAGACCGCCAAGATCCTGAGTCCGCACAAGACCGTCCTGCTGCCGGCGCGCAAGGCCGGCTGCTCACTGGCCGCCAGCATCACCGCCGAGGATGTGCGCAAATTGAAAGCGCAATTCCCCGGCGTGCCGGTGGTGACGTATGTGAACACGTACGCCGATGTCAAAGCGGAATCGGACATCTGCTGCACCTCCAGCAACGCGTCGGCCGTGGTGGAGTCGCTGGGCACGGAAACGGTTATTTTCCTGCCTGACGAATACCTCGCCAAGAACACGGCCCGGGAAACCGGCAAACACATCATTTCCCCTACGCGCCGACCGTCGGCTGCCTATGATACGGATATCGACTACCAGTTGGTGGGTTGGCACGGACGGTGTGAAGTCCACGAGCAATTTACGGTGGAAGATATCGAAAATGCCCGGCGCCAGTTCCCCGACGTCATGGTCCTGGCCCATCCGGAATGTTCCCCCGAGGTGGTCGCCGCCGCCGACTATTCCGGCAGCACCACGGCCATGATTAAATATGTTCAGGACAATCCGGCTCCACACTATTTGATCCTGACGGAGTGTGCGATGGGCGACAATATTGCGGCGGAGAACCCCGACAAGGAAATGCTCCGGCTCTGCAGTATCCGGTGTCCGCACATGAACGAAATTACCCTCGAAGACACCCGGGAAGCGTTACGCCAAAACCGCTATGTCATCGAAGTTCCCGAGGATATTCGTCAGCGGGCCTACCGGGCCGTAAAACGGATGATCGAAATTAATGCCAAGGATTAGGAAGCAACCTGGCGGATATGGAACCAATATGATCTCGAACAAATGTCACTATGCGCTGCGGGCGATGCTGGAACTGGCCAAGCGCCAGCCGACGGCCGGGCCGGCGACGATCGTGGACATTGCCGAGGCCCAGCACATTCCCGCCCGTTTCCTGGAGGCCATCTTGCGCGAACTCAAGCAAGCAGGCCTGACCCAATCCATTCGCGGAAAAAAAGGGGGCTACGCGCTGGCTAAACCCGCCCGCCAGATTCATGTCGGCGACGTCATCAACATCATTGAAGGGGCCTTCTTCACGCCAGCCACGGGGGAAGCGCCGTCGCCGACCTCACCGGACACCGATGTCTTCGAATCCCTGTGGGACGATGCCAACGCGGCCCTCGACCAGCTTTTTAGTCGCATCAATTTCGAAGAACTGGCCGAGAAAGCGCGCGCCGCTGCCATGGCCAACGTGTTGGACTACTCTATTTGATGCGACATTGGCCCGTCACCAACTGCCTGATCCAGGTTGCTACGTCCTGTTGATGCGGTGTGGGGGGCAATGTGAGACCTGACGGGGCGATCACCAGCGGGCCTTCGTCCGGCGTGGATGGAGGTCGACCGTGGCTGCCCTTGACGACGGCTGGATCCAGCGACACGGGGTCGAGCACATAGCGGAGACCCAACTGTTTACGGACCAAGGCACGCAAGGCGCGACGGCGACCACCGCGCGGGTCGAATACCACTTCGCGCGGATCGTAACCGGGCTTTTTGTGAATCTCAATGGATTGTGCGAAGTCCGGTTGCTCCCCAGCATCCAACCAGTAATCATACGCGAACCAACCACCCGCTTCCGCCAAACAGACCATCTCGCCACTGCGCGGATGGTCCAAGGCCCACTCACGACGTTCCGGCCCAACCCGGATATCCCCTCCCCCCGGCAACGCACGCAAAACCGCATGTACGGGTTCGATATCCGCCGGGTCTGCGACATATACATGCGCGCATTGGTGGTCACAGACCGCAAAGGCGCGGCTCACCCCCGGATCAAGCAAGGCACCGGCGGCGTTATGGGTAATGTGCAGAAAACCCTGTTGGCGCAGTTCGCGATTGATAAAAATCCCGGAGTTCACGGACGTTAATCCATATTCGCTGACCACCATCAGGCACGCGCCGCGCGCCTGTGCCTGTTCATTCACAATCGCTACACAGCGGTCAAGGGCGCGCAGATTTTCGGCCACGTGCGGTCCGGCAGGACCGTACCGTTGGAAGTCATAGTCAAGATGCGGCAAGTACACCAGCGCCAGATCGGGTGGATCAAAGTCGAAGGCGGTACCGAACGATTCGGCAATCCAGCGGCTCGATTTTTCGTTCGCCACCGGCCCCCAGAAATTGAACAGCGGAAAGGTACCGTGTCGTTCCGTGAGCAACGCCTTTAACGCGGGCGGATAAGCGTAGCAATCCGGACTCTTGCGGCCATCGTGGTGATAGACAGGCCGGGGCGTGACGGTGGTGTCGGCCGACGTATTCATGGCGTACCACCAAAAGTATTTGAGCACTTTTAACGGATGCCCTTCACTACGCAGGGTCTGCCAAATGAGTGGGGCTTGAATCAACGCCTCGGACTGACGCCATAACCAAATCTCGCCAAGCTCACGGAAATACCAACCGTTGGCTACGATTCCATGTTGGTTCGGGCTTTGGCCCGTCAGCATCGTAACCTGGGCCGTGGTGGTAACCGCCGGACACGCCGGTTGCAGCGGGGCCCACGACCCCGCCTCAGCCAAGCGGCTGAGCGTCGGTGTATCCGACCCCAAGTGGCGCGGGGTTAAGCCCACGGCGCAAATCAAGATTAACGGCGGTGCCATAACTCAGTGCTCCTTTACCAAGCGAAACCCCACGTCGGCATCCCGATAGGTGCGCGGGAAAGTGGGCCGCCGCGCAATCCACAGCCAGGCAGGATCGCGCTCCGCCCAACTACCGCCCATAGCAAATGCGGCGTCCGCCATTGCCATTTCCGCGTCCGCCGGATCAACCCATTCCGCCACGTTGCCAGCCAAGTCATACAAGCCGAAGCCGTTAGGCGCAAACTGGGCAACTTCTTGAGTGGCGTCCATCGCAAAGACAGCCCGCCCTTCGGGGTCGGCCCAGCCCCATGGATACGGGATGCCCGGGGTTGTGCCGCGCGCAGCCACCTCCCACTCGTCCGCCGTCGGCAATCGCACCCGACGACGACGCCGTCCATCCAGCCAAGCAGCATAGGCTCGGGCTTGTTCAAAGTCGACATAAGCCACCGGCTGACGTCGATCGACACGCGCGCGATATCGTCCCCGCTCAAATTCGATTTGTGGTGATACGAACTCAACCTCAGGGCGAACTTGATTCAGAAAACGCACAAATTGACCCACGGTGACCTCGGTGCGTTGCATGCGGAAGGCCTCCACTTCCACCCATTGTCGCTCGTGAGTGGTCATCAATTCCCGTTGACCCAACGCATAGCGACCGGCCGGGATACGGGCCCACGCCCGCTTCTCGTGCACGCGCACGCCCCCGTACAGAAGGACAATGATCAGACTGAACGCAATCCAGAAGCCTGCGCGATGCAGGCGGGAAAGGGACCAACGCCGGGGCCAACCAAGTGGCAAGGATTTAGGTGAACCATCGATGCCCATAGTGGCCACTGACGCTAAAGCTTATTGGCTTTGATAGCGACGAATAGTCAGCACTGTTCCATGGATTTCCGCTCAAATCAAATGTGATCGCACTTAGATCGGTATCATTACCCACATCACGATACATCTGGACCAACCAGCCGCCGGAATCTTCAAACGTAACATCAGGTATGTCCGTTATCAGATTGTCTGATTGCCATGCCATATCCGCCGGCGAAAGTTGGGCCAGCATCAGACCTGCAAGCACGAGCATCCATCTTTTCATAATTGACTCCTCTTACTGTTAATCTTCCAACGCACTCAAATAAGGGTTCGCGATTATCCATGTAAAGGTTCCCTGAGAGAAGTAAAAAAACGCCTCCCCTGCCTCAAATATGCGGGTGGCCTGTTGGGCGGGATCCACCCATGTGCCTGATGAGGTTTGACGATACCAGTTGCCGTCCGGTGCCAACCCGAAGTTGCTGTAGGACTGACTATCCCGGTCCCAAACACGGATACGATCTGCACCGCCGGGTGTCGCACTGCCTGTTGCGCCGCTCTCACTAAAACCCATATCTTGCAAGGGCATGCTGGATGAGAAGGGGTAGGTGACGATATGCACGCCTTCAAAAAAGTGGTAGGCGAGTTCTTCGTCAAGCACAACGTCACCCACCATCGTTACCTTCCGTCCGGAAGGGGCCCCACTGGCCGACTGAATCCAAAAGCCACTGGTTTCCTCGACTGGGGCCGTATACTCTTCGGCCGGGTCGACCCAAGAGCCCTGCTGGGTTTGCCGGTAAAAGCGGCCATCGGGGCCCACGCCGACATTGATATAACGCTGCTGGCCCGGATCCCATAAACGCAGACGGTCAGCACCACCTGGCGTTGCACTGCCGAAAAAAGAATGGGTTCCAAATACATCGTGCAGCGAGCTGGCCGCAAACGGTATAGCAACGAGATCAACCGTTCCAGGTGCGGGAAGTGCTTTTTGTTGAAACCCAACAATATTAACCGAGTCAACGCTTTCCAGCGGCTCTTCCGCCGAGGCAGACCGCCCTCCCGCGCCATACCCTAACAGGGTAACCGTCACGGCAACTACGACTTTACTGCAGCGCAACATGGGACACCCCCTTATCCGGCGGAGCGTTTTGCATCCCCACGCACGGATGCCATAGGGTACGTGACGATCAACGATAGTCAAGTCTGTTGCAGGCTTATTCATCATTCTTCGGCCGGTTTGACATTAATCCGGTAATAGCGATTGCCACCATTCATGCTATTGGGGTCGGTCCAAACGGCAAAACCTTCGCTATCGACCTCGTAATCGCCCTGCTGCAGGACATTGGTGTGCCAAACCATGCCTGCGCCCAGGGGGTCTTCACTCCAGATCACGCGGTAGGTCCGGTCGGCAGCCCATGGCCAGCGTAGGGTGGGTTGCAGGTTACCCGCCTCGTCGGTTACCGGTTCCTCCACCGACTCACCGGCAAACACCGTCAGCGGGTCCGACGCATCCAGCCCGGCGAGTTCCTTTTCCCGGTTCGACATCAAGGCGCCCGGCAGCGTTTCATCCGGGTCCAGTACCGTGATGCTATCGGTCACGGGCGCGCTAATGTTCCCCGCCTGATCCTGGGCCCACACATATACATGATTCTCCTCATTAACGATAGCTCCCGTGATCACCGCGTTGGTCCCGGTCGTCCAAAGATGCTGGGTGGGGTCGGTATCATCGTTCAGGCTGATATAGTAGCCCGCGACACCCGACCCAGCGTCCGTAAAGCCCGACCAAGCATTGGTCAACGCGGTGTTGAGGGTGTAATCCCCATACGCACTGCGGGCAATGTGCAGCTCGGCCGCGTCGGCACCGGGGGGCGTGTAGTCGAACCAGTAAACCGAGCTTTCCCCGTAGGCGCTGGCATTGCCAAACGTGTCTACCGCCTTCACCTTGAGTAGCCAGTTCGTGCCGTCGCCAAGGCTTGTTACCGACTGGCTCGTTTGTGTGGTGGTAAAGGTCGTGAACGACGAATCATCGTCCATGACGCGAATCACATAGTGATCAACACCCACCCCTTGTCCGTCAGTGGCGGCGTCCCACGCGGCCGTGAGTGTATCTTCGTTGGTCCATTGCTGCGGTGCGACCCCCGCGAAGAGAATGTTGGCCGGAACACTGGGTGGCTCGTTATCGACCATGAAGGGCGGGCTTTCAGCCCATTCCCCCCAAACCACGCCGTCCCCGCCACGTACACGCACCAGCGTTGAGGTGGCCAGCGCAATCGCCGGCGGATCCACGGTCGACCACACCACCGCCAGCGTATTGGTGCCGTCCCCGGTCTCGACGCCCAGCACCTGCGGCAGGGCATCGTTGGTTATCGTGTGCCCATCGGCGGCCGCGATCCAGGCGTTACTCCAGGTTGTGCCGTCGTCAACTGAAAACTGCACGGCCAGATCAACAGCGGGACTGTCCGGATCAAACACCTCCAGCTCAAGCGTGACTTGGCCGGTACCGTTGGTTGAGGTTTGAGCCGCGTCCAGCAGCGTGACCTCCGGCGGAACGGAGGTGCCGGTTCCCGATAATGCCACGACCACCTCGGGTTGATCCAAGTCGTTGTTTATAATGCGCAGGGTATTCGTGTAATCCGTGTACGTCGGCGGGCGGAAACGGATATCCAGGGTCACGAATTCGCCGGGCGGAATGATCACAGGCAGCGGCGGTTGATGGGCAACCGAAAAGCCGTTATCCAAGCTAGTGGCTATTGCCTGGGCCGCGTTCAAACGCCCGCCGGAGCTGACCAGGTTTTCCCAATTAGAAAGCGGTGTCACGCTGTCGAGTATCCAGTATTTAAGGTTAGCGTGCGAGGCGTTGTCGTGCAGACTCAACAATAGAGCTGCCGTGCCGGCCACGTGCGGGGCGGCCATGGAGGTGCCACTCATGGTCCCATAGGTGCCGTTGCGCAACGTACTATAAATGGCCGTTCCCGGCGCTGCCAAATGCACCGAGTTGGCCCCGTAATTACTCAGTCCGGATCGCGCGTCTGTGCGCGTGCTGTTGGCTACGGAAATAACATTGGGCGAATCATAGGAAGCCGGATAGAAAGGTGTGGCGTCATTGGCGGCACCATCGTTGCCGGCAGCGGCCACAAACAACTGATTGGCGGTGCCTGCTGCTTCAATGGCATCCTTTAGCGCTTGAGAATAGCCCCCGCCGCCCCACGAGTTATTGGAGAGGTGCGCCCCGTGCTCAATGGCGTACTCGATGGCGGCAATGGCATCGGCCAATGAGCCTTGATTGGACGAAGTGATAAACTTAAGTCCCATGAGCCGCACATTCCACGCCACACCGACTACGCCGATGCCGTTGTTCCCGACCGCCCCGATGGTGCCCGCCACGTGGGTACCGTGTCCGTGATCATCCATGGGGTCCCCGCTCGTGGCTTGACCATCACCGCTGGTGAACCGGGCCCCGTGCACGTCACCAAACGTGGGATTCGGATTGACCCACATGTTGGCGGCCAAGTCCGGATGATTGTAATCGATGCCGGTGTCGATCACCGCCACGATCACATTGGTGCTGCCGGTGGTCGTGGTCCAAGCATCCAGCGCGCTGATATCGGCACCGGGGGTGCCGCCGCTTTGCCCGGTATTGTGCAAACCCCAAAGCTGGTCAAAAGCAGGATCATTGGGGGAGTTCAGGGGCGCATACAGGAAGTTGGGTTCCGCATATTCCACGTCCGGTCGGGCCTCATAGGCAGCGATCATCGTCTCCATATCCGCGCCGGAGGGTAATGCTACGACTTCCACGGGAAGATAACGGTAGCGATGGCGTCGTTCGGCTCCCATCGCTGTGTGCACGGCGTTGCGCGCGGCAACCGATTCGGCTTGGGGCGCGAAACGTACCAGCAAGGTGTCCGGCGCGCGCGGGGCATCGGATTCCAGCGCCGCCCGCCGTAATTGGCGGGCCGCCGCCACGTCGGCCTCCGAAGACGTTGTTGCCTGGATGGCGGATGTTTCCACCGGTTCCTCGCCGATGACCACGTTCATCACGGTTAGTTCGTCGACCAGGTTCGTATTGAAGATGGTAATCTGTTCGCTGCGTTCCTGCCCCACGAAGACGTCACCGAAGGGCATGTCCAGATCGTCTGCGGGCAGGATGCTGTCTTCGACATTGATCGCTCCGCGCAATTCCACGATGGAAAGCGTGCCCGTGGCCGCACCGGCCCACGCCGGGTCATCGACTGTCGCAACTACGGTGTAGTCGCCGACTTCGACGGGCGGCGCGGATGAGCCGTCGTAGCTGAATAGTACGTTCAGGTCGGGTGGATCGGTTACGGCCGTGGGTGTTTTGGAGGTCCCGTCATACAATTGGGTAAGGTCCTCAAGCGTCACGTCCGCTGGATTCTTGTTCACTTGTAGTCGGATCGAGCGGCTTTGAACCGGATCAACGTCGTCGTTGCTCTCAACATGAAAGACGGCCTGGCGGGTGGCGCCGCCCAAGTAGGTTGGCGCTGTCAGCTCGGCGGTGAGGGTGCCGACGGTTTCAGGAGGTATGGTATTCGACAGCGGACTCAATTGAATCCAGTCATCGTCCGCTTCACGCGGGGAGACGGCCACGTTGTCCACATACCAGCCCTCCTCAATCCCACTGTAAATGCTGTCGGTGATAAAGTAAAAGGCCAGCCAAACAGATTCCCCGGCATAGTCGGACATGTCGAAGTTGGCGGACGACCAGTCGTTGAAGCCTGAGAAGACACCAAGGCTGGAGCCCGCCAGTGTGTACGGGTACCCGCCGTCGGGTTCAAGGAGGAAGAAATTCACCCCGTTTTGTGATATGGCGACCAATCCACCATGCCAAGCCATATCGGTGCCCGGTTCGATTTCAGCATCGATCCAGTGTTCGAAAATCAAGTTGGGCGCGTTCGTATGCAACCGGATCGGTGGCGTGACTGCGCGCGACCACATCAACGTGGTGTAACCACTATACCAGGATGAAGTGCCAGCAACCGCACGGTTGGTGGAAATACTCCAGAGGGCATTATCGCCGGCCACGGTCCATCCGTTCGTGCCTTGCTCCATGTCATCAAAGAAGTCATAAGAAAACCATTCAACGCTCCATTCAAGGGTGGCATTTCCGCTGTTGGACAAGGTATAGACGAGATTGGTCGAGGCCGAGGGGTCCAGTACCACCGCTTGTTCATCGACCGGATCGATGTCGAGAGCAGCGAACTGCACCGTGACTTCCACTTCGGTCTCAGCGCTGGTATAGAGGTTAGTAGCTTGCGGCCAAAAAATGACGGTTTGGGTGGAAATCCCTTCGGGAGGAACAATGGTATCATCAAGCCAATCAAACTCGCCGTCCGTGTCTGCCACGCCGCCCGACAACGAGGATTCCGCCAACGACTCGCCCCAAGCGAGGTCGGACGCCTCGGGCGGCGTGAGGATGGTCGGCACAGCCTTGTTTACGAAAAAAGACCGGCTGACGGGTTGGGCGGGCTGATATGCTTCGTCACCGTCCTGTGTGGCGGTGATCGTGACCGCGCCGGACGCGGAGAAGACGGCCTCATTGTCGTTTGTGATGGTGGCGGGCCCGCTGTCGACATGGAAGCTGACAGGCAATCCGCTGGAAGCGGTGGCGCTCAGTTCGACGACGTTGGTGGTAACGATATCGCCTTCGATCGAATCAAACGTAATGGTCTGCGTTTCCCTGGCTTGACCGAGCGTGGTGGTATTGGTTACCGCGTAATCACTCTCGCCGTTTTCGCTGACCGCCTTAACGCGCAGAAAGTATTCCGTGCCGGG
>PWVE01000148.1 GCA_003562335.1 PVC group bacterium | reverse complement strand
TCTTTGATTGCAATGCGGGTGACGGTGCGGGCGGCGTCACGCCAGACCCGGACGCGCTCGGTTTGCGCGCGGAGAAACGCGGTGTCCGACAGGTTATAGGTCCGCCCGGCATATTCGCCATTGATATGAATCTCGGCATACAACGGGGCCAGATGGTGTGCGGCCTGGCCCAGCGCAACGGATCCGGCGGGTGTCCGGCCCAGCTGCAACGCAACGATCAGCTCCTGGTCGTGACCAGGCCGCCCCGTTGAACGGTCCGGTGTGGCATCAACGGGCCAGGCCCCATGAATGTTTTCGTCGGCCGGCGGCTGTGGCGGCCCCAATCGGCCGGTGTCGGGATCGATGTGGACGTGCGGCAACAGGTCATTGGCCCGCCGGTATTGCAGGGCGGCATTGGACGGGTCATCGATCAATTCGAAGGCCAGCCCGGCCAGATAACGGGCGTACGGTTCGTCGGGATAGTTGCGGCGATGGTCGTCGCTTAAGGTCTGTAGGATCCGACGGGCTTCCACGGCGGCGTTGTCCCAGTGGCCTAGCGCCAGGTGGTTGTGCGCGGTCATGGCGTGCAGCAGGGTGCGCTCAAACGGGGCCCCGACAAAATCGCGGATGGCATCGTTGATGACCAAGCTGCCGGCCCCCCGGCTGATACTGCGCGTTTCCAGCTCAACCAGCCGGTCGTGCGCAGCAATAAAGTCGTCGGAACTGGCGTCCCAATCGCCTTGGGCCTGGAGAATGGCACCGCGTTCCATCAGGAAGAGCACGCGGTCCCGCCGCGGAAAACGCCGCCGGTTCAGCGCGTCCTCGGCCTGCTCAAGCCGCCCGGCGTAAAAATCAGTGCGCGCGTGGCGCAAGGCGGGGGTCGAGCAACCACTGCCCAGCAAAACGATCCACAGTGAGGCGAGCGCCCCATAGGTCAGCAGGCGGGCCTTGGCCTTTACCCGGCCGGTGTCCGCCCGCTGTGCTCCTCGCCAAACGCCCATGGAGCCACCTTACCATCCAACCAGGGGCCGGCGGGCTTCCCGTGCAAATTCACGTTCGGCGGTCCATTCCAGCAAACCGGTTTCGAGGTTGGTGACTTCCAGCGTTAACTTGTAGAACCGGCGCACGGTACGGGACACCCGCACTTGCCGCGGCGACCGATCCTCCATCTCGGTCAAGGAGCCGGACATCATGTAACGTGCACCGAGCTGTTGACCGATAGCGGCTTGGGTTTCCGGGGTGGCCTGGGCCGCCTGGTACCCTTGTTCCCGCAATAGGTCTTCACGACGGGCCTCGTTTACAAACTGCATATTGCCGGTCTGGAAGAGCAGGGTCCGCAGACGATCCGTCAGGTTCTTGGTGTCCAGGTATTCGCTGGTACGGTTCTGGACCCCGGCAATCATCATGATGGGCGGCTCATCATGCGCTTGAATAAAGCCGCTGTACCCCAGCTCGTTGGCAAAGCTTTCGGTAATCTGGCGCAGATCGGTGAAGCCAAACCGCTCATCCATCGGATCCGCGTCGTCCAGTTCCACGCCCCGGGTCTGCGCACGAAATGCCGCGCAGCCGGTCAGCAGGCCGCTGCAGACGATTAGTAACATGGCGTAAGCGCACCGTTTTGTATGTGTCATCATGGTTTTCCCTCCATTGTGGTTGAATGCAAGTGCGTTGGTTAGACGATCCTATGGTTTGGGGTATTCAGCATATTCTTCTTTCAGCCGTTTGAGCCGCCCCTTCAGGGCCAGCCGTTTAACGTGCGACATACGATCAATAAACAGCACGCCGTTCAAGTGGTCCACCTCGTGCTGCACCACGCGCGCCAACATGCCGTGCCAAGTGCGTTCCTGCGACTGCCCTTGCAAGTCCTGATAGGTGACGTGGATGGTCCAAGGCCGGGTAATTTTGCCCTCGATTTCGGGGAAGCTCAGGCAGCCCTCCTCTCGCGCCCATGAGGATTCGGGCACCCACGTGACATGCGGGTTCAGCAAGACCAACGGCATCGGTTCCGGCGAATTGGCCGGCTGACCGTCGGCATCGATATCCATTTCGGGCGGCAAGCCAATGACACAAATCGCTTCCGTGCGCCCGATTTGTTGCGCAGCCAACCCCACGCCACTGGCCGCTTGCATGGTCGCGATCATGCGTCCCGCCAGCTCGTGGATGACGTCATCAAAGGCGGTGACGGGTTGGGCGGGCGCGCGCAACACCGGATCACCGAAATAGCGCAGTGTCAGCGGTTCATAGTTGGTGGTTGGGCGTGCGTACTCCTCCATAAAGCCATCTCCTGATTGACACCTGTGCGGGCCTGGGTCGGCCGGTTACAGGCTTTTCTCCGGTATATCCGAGTCCAGGCGGGCGCGGAGTTCGTCCGTCACGTATTTGGAATCGGTCCACTTGCGCTTGACTGGGGATTCCAGCCACAGGGCACGGCTCCCGTCCAGCACATCGCGGCGGCTAATTTGGCCGATCAGCTTCCCGTTCTCGATCACCGGCAGGCGCCGAAACGAGTTCTTCAGAAAAATATCGGCGATCGTGAACAAGTCCGTGGACGGCTCGATCGTGGTCACGTCAGTGGACATGTAATCCCGGACATGTCCGCTGGGCGATTTGTTATAGGCCCCGTTGGCAAACATGCGCAGGCAGTCCTTTTCGGACAGCACGCCGACCACGCGCCATTCCTCATCCACCACCGTCGCCCCTGACACACGATGTTTCAGCAGCAAAAACATGGCCTCGATCATGTCCATTTCCGGGTGCAGGGTAACCAGGGATTTGGACATAATATCCTGGGCTGCGATTAATTTAGACATAGGTCATCTCCTCCTTTCGTCCGCGCGCCTGCCGTTGTTCGAAAAGCGGCGAGCGGTCCTAATAATAGCCTTGGGACAGGCTACGGTCAAACCCGATCAAAGGGCGTCCAGTCCCTCGTGAAAAAGCCGACCTTCGGTTACGGCCGGGACCACGCCCCGGCGAATAACAAAATCGCCGAACCGTTCCCCGTCCTCACGGTGTTGCGCGTAGTCTTTAAACAGCGCACCGAGTTCCTCCAGGATTTGCGGCTCTTTGAGTGAAGGTTTGTAGAGCCGGTTCAGGCGTTGGCCGTAAAAGCCGCCGCCCAGATACAGATTATAGATGCCCGGCGCCCGCCCGACCAGCCCGATCTCTGCAATATAAGGCCGGGCACAGCCGTTGGGGCAACCGGTCATGCGAATGGTCATCGGGGTATCATTCAGCCCGTTGGCTTGCAGCAAGTCTTCAATCTTGTCGAGCAGCTGCGGCAGATAGCGTTCACTCTCCGCCATGGCTAAACCACAGGTCGGAAACGCCACGCACGCCATACTGCGCAGGCGCAAGGCGGATTTGGCGGCACCGTTGGCCATCCCGTACTCGGCGAGCAAGGCATCAATCTTTGCTTTATCGGGCTCGGTTACGCCGCAGATCATCAGGTTTTGATTAGGCGTCAGCCTGAAATCACCGGTGTGGACACGGGCAATGGCGCGCAAACCCGACATCATCCGCTGCTCGCCCTCGTCCCGCACGCGCCCGTTTTGAATGAACAAGGTGTAGTGCCAACGGTCGTCGCCACCCGTTTGCCAGCCGTACACGTCGCCGTTCTGCGTGAACGTCACATCGCGCGCGGCGTCCAACGCGAAGCCCAACCGTTCAGCCAGCGTGCGCGTGAACCACTCAATCCCACGATCGTCGATGGTGTACTTAAGGCGGGCATGCGCGCGGTTGGTACGGTCGCCGTGGTCCCGTTGGATCTTCACGATTTCCTCGCACACGGCGAGAATGTGGTCGGTCGGGCTGAACCCGATGACGGTAGCGAGCTGCGGATAGGTTTCCCGCACGTTATGGGTCATGCCCATCCCGCCACCGACCGCGACGTTGAATCCGGCGAGCTGCCCTTCTTCAGTTGCGCAGGCGATCAACCCGATGTCCTGGGAAAACACGTCCACATCGTTATGCGGCGGCACCGCGATGCCCATTTTGAATTTGCGGGGTAGATAGGTTTTGCCGTAAACGGGCTCTTCGTCCGGCGGGCCGCCCGCCACGCGTTTGCGGTCGCACCAGATTTCGTGGTAGGCCGAGGTACGCGGCGTGAGGTGTTCACTGATGGCCTGCGCCCATTTCAGCGTGTCCGCGTGCAGCGGGGAGAGCGCCGGGTTCGGATTGCACATCACGTTGCGGTTTACGTCGCCGCACGCCGCCAGCGTGTCCAACAGCGCGTCGTTGACTTCCTTGATGGTACGCTTCAGGTTGCGCTTGTACACGCCGTGGAACTGGAAGGCCTGGCGCGTGGTTAGTTTCAAGGTGTGGTTGGCATAGGTATTGGCCAGGCGATCCATTTCCAGCCATTGTGACGGCGTGCACATGCCGCCCGGCACGCGTACCCGGACCATGAACGAGTAGAGCGGTTCGAGCTTCTGCTTCTGGCGTTCGGTACGCAAATCGCGATCGTCCTGCTGGTAGCAGCCATGGAACTTGGTCAACTGCGTGTCGTCCTCGGCAATGGAACCGGTCACCGGATCCTGCAATCCTTCCGCGATGGTGCCGCGCAGGTACTGGCTTTTTTCCTTGATCCGTTCAACCGGGGTCCGGTCGTCTTGGGTGGATGCGTTGGTCGACATGATTAATAGGTGTCCCGTTGATAACGTTTCGATTTAATGCATTGCTTGAGATAGGCCTCCGCAGCGGCTTCGTCCTGTCCGCCCTGATCCGCTATGATCTGAATAAGGGTCTGATGCACGGACGGCGCCATTTGCTCCGCATCGCCGCACACATAGATATGCGCGCCTTCCTCGATCCAGCGGTACAACTCGCGCGCCTCCTCGCGCATCACATGCTGCACGTACCGTTTCTCCGCTTGATCGCGGGAAAAGGCCACGCTCAACCGCGTCAGTATACCATCGCGACGGTACTTTAACAATTCGGCCTGGTACATAAAGTCCGTGGTGAAGTGACGGTCCCCGTAGAATAACCAGTTGGGGCCGGTGGCCCCGTGCGCGGCCCGCTCCTCTATGAACGCGCGGAAAGGGGCCACCCCGGTGCCGGGCCCGATCATGATGACCGGTACCGCCGGGTCTGCGGGCAGCCGGAAATTACGGTTCTCGTGTATGTAGACGGGGATCGACGCGTCTTCGTCCAAGTCCGCCAGATAATTGGAACACACCCCGGACCGCTCGCGACCGTGGCTGTGGTAGTTGACCACCGCCACCGTGATGTGGACCTCGTCCGGATGCGCCTCCAAACTACTGGCGATGCTGTACAGGCGCGGCGGCAGCTTGCGCAACAAGTTGACGAGCTGCTGCGCGGTCAACCCTTTCACCGGCCAGTACCGCAACAGGTCCAGCACATCGCGCCCCGCACACCACTCGATCAATTGCTTGTGGTGATCGTCCGCCAGCAGTTGCTGTAGCTCGGACGACGGGTGGTGCGCGGCGTACTTGGTCAATACCGGGCGGGTCAGCGTGGTGATGTCGTATTGCCGGCTTAACGCCTCATGCAACGGCTGTTCACCGGCGGCGGTTTGCACCGGCGTATCCGGATCCGCGTCCAGTGCTTCAATCAATGCGAATACGAGGTCCGGCCGGTTTTGCGGCAGAATCCCCAAGGCGTCGCCCGGCGTGTACTGCAAGCCCGATCCTTCCAGCGAACACTCAATGTGGAAGGTGGTCTTACCCGAGCCACGCCCATTCAAATTCACGCACTCCAGCAGCGGGGCCATGAACGGATTCTGCTTGGACCACGCCGGTTTGGTGGCGGCCGGGGTGGGGGCGGATACCGCAGGTGCGCCCGGTGCCGATTGCAGCAACGGCCCCAGTGCCGCGAGCACCCCTTCCATCCACTCGGCGGCATCGGCCTCGTAATCCACGTCGCAATCTTTGCGGTCATGCAGGCGCACCGCGCCCAAGGCCTGCAAGCGTTCATCAAAATCGCGGCCGGTCTTGCAGAAATGTTCGTAGGAGGTGTCGCCCAGCGCCAAGACCGCAAAACGCAAACCCGACAAATCCGGGGCACGCTTGGAATAGATGAATTCGTGCAATTCCTGCGCCGTATCGGGCGGATCACCCTCGCCGTGGGTGCTGACGATAAGCAGCAGCAGTTTTTCCTTTTTAAGCGCGCTCTTGTTGTAGTCGGCCATATTCTTGAGGTCCGCCGGGACACCCCGTTCCTGGGCGCGCGCCGCCAATTGCCGGGCCAGCTCCTCGCCATTACCGGTCTGCGACCCAAACAGGATCGTTACGGCCGGCCCCGTCGGAGCCGCCGCCGCAGCGGTCACCGGCGCGCCGCCCGTCGCCCTGCCGGCCAGATAACCACTCAACCAGAGCAACTGGTCCGGACGCAGCTCACCTATCGCCGCCTGAACGCGCTGCCATTGATCCGGCAATAAAGGATGTTCCGCAATATCCACCAACCCATCTCCATAAAAACACTAAAACACGATCGATTTAATAGACTATATTCTGTTTTGAGCGTCAAGCCCCTTTTCCTGCAGCGCCCGGCGCAGGCTGACCACAAATTGCGTTTCCGCATTGGTGTGCACGGCGATCGAGCCGCCAAAGTGTTCCACAAAGGTCTTAACCAGCGGCAAGCCAAAGCCGGTGCCGGGCTCGCCCTCGGTGCCTTCACGGTGCGTGTGCCGGCCTGGATCGAATAGCTGCGGCTTCAGTTCGTCGGGAATCCCGATCCCTTTATTGGCCACCACCAAATCCACCCACTCCTCATCGCGCACGGTCACCGCCAGCCGGATAGATCCCCCGCGCGGCGTGAACTTGATGGCGTTGCCCACCAGATTAGCCAGCACGGTTTGCGTCAGGAACGTTGGGTCCGCGTATACCTTTAGGGATAACTCCGGCAATTGCATGTCTACCATCAGCCCCTTGGCCTCCAGGCGCGCATGTAATGTGTCTACGACCTGCTGCACGCACGCCACCGGGTCGATCGGTTCGGTTTTGATCTTTAATTTACCCGCCTCCAACGCCGCCATGGACCGTACGGTATTGACCATTTCGATGATGCCTTCGGTCGCTTCGCGGATACGGGGCAAGGCCGTTGCGGCTTCGACGGAAGATGCGCGGGATTGGGCCGCACTCATGCGGATGACGCCCAGGTTATTGGCAATATCGTGGCACAGGATGCGCAGCAGCGCTTCTTTAGCGGCCCGGTCCCGCTGTTGCTGGGTCAGTACCAAGTCGCGCAGATAGATATAAAGCAACATCACTCCGACGGCCGCGCCACCCGCTACTGCCAATGAAAAAGGAAGTGTCCATTGATCCACCCAATGCGCCCACCACGCGAGTTGCGGGTCGGCGGACACGTGGACCGCCACGGCACTTAAAAGCAACCATCCACCAACGGTGATCGCCACCCCCTCGCGCCGTTCCAACAGGATCAGGGCCAACATGGGAATAAACGGCCACCACACCGCCACGCTGATCAGCACGGCCTTATGCACCAGTATAAACAACGCCAGGCTGACCACGGCGGAATAGAGATACAAGTGCGCGCTCCAACGCCGCCAGCCATGTCGCCAGGCGTGGCTGAACACGATCGCCAACCAGCCCAGCGTTAACAGCGAAACCCCGCTCTCACGCCACGCTCCCATTCCCAGCAACGTGGTGGCATAGACCGCGTTGACGCATAAGGACAACAAGGAAAGAAATACCAGCAGGCGTGACCGTATGGCGTCCACCTGCGGCGGGGCCGACCGCAACGCATTGGCCCATAAGCGGTCCAACAAGTCCCGCCGCTTGGCCACCGGGGAAGCGTCGTGCGGGTTAACCGCCATCACGCACCGTCCGTGGCGGCGGGTACCGGCGCCGACGCATCGGACTGCGCCGCATGTTCAATGGCATGCTTGTGAAAACGCACGGACATGATCTTGGAGATACCAAACTTCTCCATGGTCACCCCGTACAAGGCGTCGGCCGCTTCAATGGTCTGGCGGTTATGCGTGATGACGATGAACTGTGACCGCTTGACGAACCCTTCCACCATCTGCACAAACCGGTTGATGTTGGCGTCGTCCAAGGCCGCGTCCAGCTCGTCCAACACGCAAAACGGGCTGGGCTTGACCATGTACAAGGCAAACAGCAGGCCCACCGCCGTCATGGTGCGCTCGCCACCCGACAGCAACGATACGCTTTGCAACTTCTTGCCGGGCGGTCGCGCAATGATTTCAATACCCGAATCGAGCACTTCTTCGTCATCCACCAACACCAACTTGGCCGATCCGCCGCCGAACAACTGCTTGAACGTCTGCTGAAAATTCTCGTTCACCTGGTCAAAGGTGCGCTTGAACATCTCGGTGGTGGTCTGGTTGATGCGCCGGATCATGTCGAGCAGCTGCTGCTTGGCCTTGATCAAATCGTTCTGCTGCTCGGTCAGAAATTGGAACCGTTCCTCCAGTTCCTCGTGCTCTTCGATGGCGACCAGATTGACCGGGCCCATCGATTCCAGCTTGGTACGGATTTCCGCAATTTGCGTCTCCAGCGTCTCACGGTCCGGGGCCTCGCCCTCCGGCCATTCGGGATCCGGTTGATCTTCCAGTTCCTCGGGCGTGAGCCGGTATTCCTGGGCCAGCCGGTCCACGATGTTCTGACGGCGCATCCGTTGCTCGGCTAATTCGACGTCCTTGGCGGACCGCCGGCTGCGCAGCTCATCAAGCGCGCTCCGTTTTTCGTGAAGTTGGCTGTCCATGTGCCGCAGCGCCACGGTATGGTCTTCACGATCCCGCCGGGCAGCGGTCAGCGCGGCATTGTGCTGTTGCCACTCTTCTTCCAGCGGTTGCAACCGGTTGCGGGCGGTGACTACCTGCTGCTGCAATTCCTGCACGCGCGCTTCATAGCTGTCCACTCCTTGGCGCCGCTCCTGAATCAGGCTGTCCAGCTCCGCCATGCGCAGCTGTAAATCCTCGCGCTGCGCATGTAACTGGGCGGCCCGTTGACGGCGTTCCCCGAGCTGCACACGTTTCTCGGTTACCGTGGACAACCACGTTCCCCGTTCTTCCTCGACCGCGTGCAACCGTTCGTTCCATTGCCCCAACTCCTGGCGCAACGTCTCCTGCCGGGCCCGCACATCCTGAATTTCCTGCACGATCGCCGTGCGCCGGTCGCCGCTCGACGTCTGCTGCTCGATCAAGGCGTTCAGTTCAAATGTCACCGTTTCCAGCCGTTCTTCGGCCTGCTTGGCTTCGGCGGCCTTGACCTCATATTCGCCTTCACAATGCGACAAGGTATAGCGGGCCTCTTCCTGCGCCGTGCGCGCTGTAGTGAGGTCTTGTTCCAAGGCCTCCTCGCGTTCCCGCTGGGCCTGAATACGCGCTTCCTGCCGTTGCACTTCAGCTTGGAGCTGTTCCATTTCCGTCGACCACTGGGCCAGGCGATGGCGCCGGGTCAGCGGATTGCTTTCGTCGGCCGTCGGCCACCAGCGTTCACCTGTCCCGTCGGCCCGCACCAGTTCGCCCGTTCGCGTGACACAGGCCGTCACCCCGGCCGGCAATGGCCAGGCCATCGCGCTTAAATCGTCGACCACCCGCACCCCGTGCAGCATACGCGCAGCCAGAGGCCGCAACGCATCCGACACCTTAACCCGCTCAACCAACGCCTCGCCCAGGTCCGTTGGCGCTTCATTGGTGATCGGGGGGGCACCGTCCGCCGCCAGTAACCGTGCAGAGCCGGCGGTATCCGCCTGCAGCGCACGCAAGGCCTCCAGCAACGTCGCGCCATCGGCCACGATCACCGCATCGAGCCAGGAACGCATGACGGCCTCAAACGCCTGTTCGTAGCCCGGTTCCGCCTGCATATTTTCCGCCAACGCGCCGCGAATTCCGTCCGGCCGGTCCGGTATAACCGTTTCCCTATTCAAGAGGCGGCGCGCACCGCCCGCAAAACCGTCGGCTTCCGGATCCGCTTCGCGGTATAATTCCGTTTGCGCCTCGCGCGCCGCCAGTTGTTTTTGCAGGTCGCCCAGTGTTGTGCGGAGCGGGTGCATTTCCGCCTGGGCCGCTTGCCGGGCCTGCTGCAATTCCTCCACGCGTGCGCGGTGGGTGGCCACTTGAGCTTGCAAATCCGTCAAATGCGCTTCGGCCTCGGACTTGCGGGCCGCAAAGCGCTCCACGCCGCGCTTGGTCTCGGCTTGCTCGGCGGATAGCCGTTCCCGGCGCAAGACCGTGTTCCGCTCGCGGGCGTCCAAATCCGACAACTCGTTTTGCAAGCGCGACCCGCGCTGTTCCTGTTCCATTGATTCCTGACGCAGCGCGTTCAATTGCTTGCGCGCCGCATCAACTTCCGCATCGAGTTGTTCCAGTTTTTCCGTGTGGGTCGCCACCTCCTGCTCGGTCGCGTCTCGTTCCGCAATGGCTGCCTGCCAGGCCGTTTCCAGCTCCGCTTGATGGGCACGATGCGTTTCCAGTCGCTGCTGCGCCTCCTCCGCGTCACGATTATCGCGCGCCGAAAGCTGTTGCAATTCAGCGATCCGGTCTTGATTCACCTGAATGGTTTGCTGGGCGCGATCACGCTCGGTCGCCGCCTGTGACGCGGCCTCCATTGCTGCGGCAATGGCATTCTCCTTCTGCTGCACCCGCGTACGCAGATCGGTCACCTGCCGTTCCATTTCCAGAATATTGGCGCGGGCGGCTTCATCTTCGTGCCGTAACGCGTCCACCGCCTGTTCCAGGGCGGTTACCTCGGCCGCTAACGCGTCGAGACGATGCCGCGACAGGTACACGTCCAGCCCGCGCAATTCTTCCTGCAACGCCTTGTAGCGTTTGGCTTTGCCGGCTTGCCGTTGCAAGGAGATGATACGGCGTTTCACTTCCCGGATGATATCCGCCAGCCGCAACAGGTTGGCCTCGGTCTGGTCCAGCTTACGGATCGCTTCCTTCTTATCCGCCTTGAACTTGGTAATCCCGCTGGCCTCTTCAAACACCGCGCGCCGGTCTTCCGGTCGCGAGCTGAGGATCAGGTCAATACGGCCCTGTTCCATCAAGGAATAGGAGTTGGTCCCGATACCGGTGTCCATAAACAGGCGCTGGATATCCTTCAGGCGGCAGGGGGCCTTGTTGATGAAATACTGGCCCTCGCCCGACCGCAGTACCCGGCGGGTGATGGTGATTTCGTCGTATTCCGTGCCCAGCGCCTCCTCGCAATCCGCCAGCGTCAGGCTGACCTCCGCCAGGGACAACGGTTTCTGCTGGTCCGTGCCGTTAAAGATCACGTCCTCCATCTTCGACCCGCGCAGGGCCTTGGCGCTCTGTTCGCCCAGCACCCAGCGCACCGCATCGGAGATATTGCTCTTGCCGCAGCCGTTCGGCCCGACAATCGCCGTCATCCCCGGCTCAAACTGCAGCCGGGTCTTGGATGCGAAACTTTTGAACCCCACCAATTCTAAATGCTTTAAATACAACGTCTATAACCTCCAGCCCACCCGGTAATGGCACAACCGCCCGCGCGCTGATCGATTGGGTGAGTGGGCGCAAGGCTAGCAACCCGCCCGCCGAAGCGCAATCGGGAATTGACATCGAGAATTGACTGCCCCCTTTTTTACTCGATAGAATTCCCAACATGAAATTACATTTACACATTCCGTGCGCATTCCTGTTTGCTTGCGCCGTCGTTTTTGCCATGAGCCGCCCGGTTACGCTCAATGCGGTGCCGGGGGAACGCATTCCGGAGGTGATGGGCACTTGGAAGGGAGAATGGATTAATCCGGGGCGAGAGCAAAGGCATCTACAGAATGAACCTGAACTGTATGCGGAGGTGATCGGCCTCGGTAATGACCAGTTCAGGATACGTTTCTTCCCACAGCTATACAGGCGGGCCCGTTCACTGTTCGAAACCGAGGCGGAATTGCGGGATGGGGTCATCCGGTTTGACCGCGATGACTGGCAAGGTGAAATCAGCGCGGAAGGCTTTCGCGGTGAGTCGCAGCAAGGAGGGGATGCGCCAATTGCCTTTGAATTGAGTCGCTATTCGCTCACCCCGCCTAATCTCGGTAAGGCCCCGCCGGAAGGCGCGATTGTTTTATTTGATGGATCCGATTTGGACGCCTGGGAAGATGGGGACGGCAACGCGGCCGACTGGATCATTACCGACGATGGCATTTTGCAAATCCCGCGTCGGAGACGGGGCGAACGCCACCGGTCGATTAGAACCCGTGAAACGTTTGGTGACATCCAAATGCACATTGAATACCGCACGCCCTATTTCCCATCCCGTCGTCGGCAAGGGCGCGGCAATAGCGGCGTTTTTATCCAATCGGTCTACGAAGTCCAGGTGTTGGACAGTTTTGGTGCCGACGGGCATTGGGACGATAACGGGGCACTTTACAAAGTATCCCCGCCACGGGTAAATGCCAGTTTGCCACCCGGTCAGTGGCAGACCTTCGAGATCGACTTTCAGGCGGCCCGCTTTGGGCCCGATGGCGATCTGCTCTCCTACCCCCGCATGACGGTGCTACACAATGGCATCCCCATCGTTACCGATTTTGAATTGCGGGAACACACCCGGCACACGCTGGAAGCTCGTCAGGTACCGCCCATTTCGGCACCCGCTCCTATCCTATTGCAAGAGCATGGCAGCGGAAATCCAGTTCAGTTCCGCAACATTTGGGTCTTGCCAAAGGACTAAAAGAGGCGTCGCCATCGGGGTCGAATGCGTTATTTTATCTTCCCCGCACCGCAACTAACCGGTCGTTAACCACCAAAGATTGCCTACTATAGAATTCATGAAACGATCTCACTTGATTATCGGGCTGGGCGTGGCACTGCTGGCCGCCGCCGGTAACATCGCCTCGGCGGAGACGCGCGGGAATGCGCGCAATACAATCAAGCTTGGAGCATACTATTTCGACGGGTGGACAGGCCGGACGGATAAATGGCATCTTCCGGAGCGATTGCAGAATGAATTTGGATACCGCCAGCCGGTCTGGGGCTGGGTAACAAGCACCCGTCCTATGTCCGGGCCAACGGCAAGCCGTTGCTGATTATCCACTCGCCACAGGAATTGGAATCCACGTTCGGAGGGCCCGCAGGTGTGCGAGCGGCCTTCGACGGTTTGCGACGGAAAGCGGAGCAGGCCGGGCTGCCGGGAGTGGCCATCGCCGGCTGTTGGACCGCGAGACATGTCAGCCCCGCGCAGACGCTTCCCGATCGTGCGTTGGAGTCGGGCTACTCATTCGTGACCGGATATGCCATGCCCCACTACTGCGCCTGGGACTGGCCCAAAAGACGTCAGCCTTTCCAGCATCTGATAGACGGGCACCTCAAGGCCTGGGATATCCTGGCCGGTCATACGCCGCTCCCCTATATTCCTGTCGCCACCCTCGGCTGGGACATGCGCCCCTGGGAGGAGCCGGATACACCCGCAGATCAACAGGTCGTTTACTACCCCGACCGCTCACCGGCGGGCGTCGAAACCATGGTCCGCAATGCGGTTCAGTGGGTAAACACCCATCCAGAGGCCACGTCACGCGAGAAATTGGTGCTGTTATACGCCTGGAACGAATACGGCGAGGGGGGCTACCTCACGCCGACCGTACGGGACGGTTACGCCTATCTTGAAGCCGTTAAGAGAGGGCTATTGCCGCTTGAGCTTGATGCCGACGGCGAGTGAGGCGTCGATCAAGGCGGCGGGGACGAAGCGTCGCGCGAGGAAGCCGGTGTAGGCGTGCAGCGTGATGAAGTAACGACGGCGTGGGCGCGCGGATTCGAGGGCGTGCGCGATTTTCATCGCTACAGCCTGCGGCGATTTGCTGAACCCATCGCGTTGCCGCGGCTGCTTGGCGCGCCGCTCAAGCTCCGAGCGATAAAGGTCGGCGTTGCGCGATGCCTCAAGATCAAGCGTTTCCTCGGCCGCCCGGGCACAGGTGCGCCGGAACTCGGTGACGATCGGGCCGGGTTCGACCAACGATACGGCGATACCGGTGTCCCGCAATTCGACGCGCTGGGCGTCGGCTAACGCTTCGACCGCAAACTTGGAGGCGGAATAGACGCCAAGATAGGGAACGCTAAGCTGGCCCACCACGGAGCTGATGTGCACGACACGTCCCGCACCCTGCTGGCGCATGGCGGGTAGCAACCGGTTGGTCAGGTCCTGCAAGCCGAATACGTTCACTTCAAATTGGCGGCGCAAATGTTCGCGCGCGACGTCCTCGACGGCCCCGGACTGGCCATAGCCCGCATTGTTGACCACGGCTCCCAACGCGCCGTCGCAGGCCGTCAGGACCTGGTCCGCGCCGCGCGCCACGGAGTCGGCGTCGCTCATATCCATTTCGATGGGCGTGAACCCGGTGCGCCGCAGGTTTTCGAGGTCGTCCGGCTTGCGCGCAGTGGGGAAAACGGTCCACCCGCGTTCCTTCAACCACAAGGCCGTGGCAGCGCCGATCCCGGTTGAACAGCCGGTGACGAGAACGGTGCGGGAGGGTACGGGAGGATATTTCATTTAAAGTTGGTCCTTTCTTTAATATTGATCACGATGGAACGCGCAACGGTCGCGAACTTCATGCGCAGCATGGTCGGTTAGATCGTGACCACTTGCTCGACGATTTGCAGGAAGAACGCCCGGGACCACAGTCCCAGCGACGACCTGTCCTTCAGGTAGTGTGCCACCTCCTGACGGGCTTGATCCACGTTCAACCGGGCAATCACAGCGTGCAGGCGCTCGATCAAGTCGGCGCGTGAGAGGTGGGCCGGGCCGGTCCAGTCGCCGGAGCAGATGCCAAAACGGCCCTGAGCGCTCCCCCAATGCGCCAAGGCAGTCAGAATCGCGCGAATCTGTTCTCAATATCACAAGCCAAGCTCCGTCAAGCCTTCCTGCCAAGGGATGGCGAGCACATTGTCAATGCGCTTTCTGACCTTGTCCCGCGACAGACAGAACGCCTCGGCGTCCGGAAAATCCGGTAGAAAACGCGACAGTTCGCGCACATCCCGTTCATCCACGCGATCGGTTGACTTGATCTCCACTAGGGCCGGTTTGCTGCCCGGGCGTTCGATGATCAGGTCGATCTCCGCACCGTCCTTGGTGCGGAGATATGAAAAATGGAAATCATTGCGCCGGTAATCGCTAAGCCGGACAATCTCCAGCAGCACGAAATGCTCAAAGGCCTTGCCGAACGCATAGGTGCTCGGCACGAGCTCGACGTTCAGCGTGCCATTGAGGGCACGTGTAACCCCCGGGTCAAAAAAGAAGAACTTCGGCGACTGCCGCTGGCGTTTACGGACCGAGGCATGGTAAGGCTCCAAAAGAAAGCCCAGCAGCGTATCTTCCAGAATCTCAAAGTAGGAGCACACGGTTTTGTGGTCGGTTCCGATATCGCGGGCGATATTCGAGTAGTTGACGATCTCGCCATTGCACTGCCCGGCAATCTTTAAAAATTGGCGAAACGGGTCCAGTTTCCGGATGAGGTGTTCGGCCCACACTTCTTCCTTGAGGTACGTCATGGCATACGCTTTCAGAAACGCCTTGCGTTCATCATCTGTCGTGAACGGTAGCAAGCCGGGCAACGTCCCGTACTGGAGTGCGGTATGCAGATCGAAGTCGGCGGCGAGTTCCCGGCTGGTCAGGGGAAACAGGTGGTAGACGAACGCCCGGCCGGCGAGCAGGTTGACGGAGCCTCGCTTGAGTTTGCGCGCGCTGGATCCCGTCAGGGCGAAACGGACGCCATACGCCTCGATCGCGGCATGAACAACATCGAGCAGCTTCGGGACCTTCTGAACCTCGTCAATTACGATCCAGTCGAACCGTCCCTGGCCTGCACGGATTTGATCCGTCAGTTCGCCTGGTCGAAGGGCATAGCGGTTCTCCTGCTCTGGATCAAGCAGGTCGATCCATAGCGTTTTCTCGGCGGAAAAGGCGTGCTGTAGAAAAGTGGACTTGCCGGTTCCACGCGCGCCGAACAAGAAAAAGCTATTGGAACGCAAGGGTTTCTGTAGTCTTTTGATCATGGTCCTAAAATGTACGCCTTTTAGGGAGTATAGTCAATCATTCGTATTTCTGGTCGCCGAAGTCCCTCTCCCCTCACCCACATACTCCCGCACCCACATACCCACACACTCCCACACTCCCCCCGCCTCCATCCGCCAAAAACGGATTGAACTTCAGCGCGACGTTGCCATGCGGGCAAATTACGAACCGAACCGGAAATAGGCTGCGGCGTTGTCGTGGCAGACGCCGCGGATGAGCGGCTCGAGGATGGTGTCGTCGTTGGGCACCAACCCTTGTTCCACGTCCCGGCCGACGAGGTTGCAGAGCAGCCGACGGAAGTATTCGTGGCGCGGGAACGACATGAACGAGCGCGAATCGGTGAGCATCCCGACAAAGCGCGATAGCAAGCCGAGGCTTGAAAGCGTGTTGAGCTGCCAGGTCATACCATCCAGTTGATCGAGGAACCACCAGCCGGATCCCCATTGGATCTTGCCGGGTATGCGACCGTCCTGGAAGTTGCCGGTCATGGTGGCCATGACATAGTTGTCGGCGGGATTGAGGTTGTAGAGGATCATGCGGGGCAAGGCTTCATCCGCGTCCAGCCGGTCCATGAACTTCCCGAGCGCCTCGGCCTGTGGCCAGTCGCCGATGGAATCGTAACCCGTGTCAGGCCCGAGCAAGCGGGTCATGCGACTGTTTACCCGGCGCAAAGCGCCGAGGTGCAACTGCTTGACCCAGCCCTTTTCGGCGTCCCAGCGGGCAGTCTGTTCCAATATATAGTGGGCGAACGCGTTGGCCTCGTTGGGGCTAACCGTCTCGCCCGCCCGCGCCCGGCCGTAGATGGTGGCGAGTTCGGCTTCAGGCAAGACGGTGCAAAACGCTTGGTTCAGGCCATGATCCGACAGGCGACCCCCCAGGGAGTGGAAGAAATCATGCCGTTTACGCAAGGCCTCCATCAGCGTCGTCAGCGAATCCACCTTCATGTCCGCCGTTTGGCCCAAGCGGTCGACATAGGCGTTAAACGCGGCGGGGTCGGCAATCTGGAACAGGGCGTCGGGTCGGAAGGTCGGATAAACCGCAGTGGGCGCCGTGCCGTTGGCCAGTTGCTGGTGGTGGGCTAGATCGTCGGCGGGATCGTCGGTCGTGCAGACCACCTCGACCTTGAAACGCCGTAGCAGTCCTTGGACGCTGTACGCCGGGTCGGCCAAACGTTCATTGGCTTCAGCCCAGATGGCCGGGGCCGTTTCTTCGTTCAGCAGCGTGTCGATGTCGAAGTACCGTTTCAGCTCCAAATGCGTCCAGTGATAGAGCGGATTGCGCACGGTATACGGCATGGTCCGCGCCCAGGCGAGAAACTTGTCGTAGGGGTCGGCGTCGCCGGTGCACAGCGCTTCTTCCACGCCGTTGGCCCGCATGGCCCGCCATTTGTAATGGTCGCCTTCCAGCCAGATTGCGTGTAGCTGGTCGAAGCGCCGGTCTTGAGCGATGTCGGCCGGGGGCAGGTGACAGTGATAGTCAATAATCGGCAAATCGCGCGCCCAATCGTGATAGAGCCGGCGGGCGGTGGGACTTTGTAACAGGAAGTCGTCGTGGATAAAAGACATAATGATTCTCCTAGAACTGATCTTTTCTTTGGCGCACCTTAACAAATTGGTCAAGCGAGGTGCAGCGTAAAAAGGGGTTGGTCGCTTTTTCCTGGCCGATGGTGGAGGGTACCGTACAGCCGGTTTGAGCGCCTGCTGCTTGCAGGGCGTCCAGTTGGGCGGTCCAGGCGGGATTGTCGGCGGCCAGCGTGGCCGCGAATCGCCAATTCTCGGCGCTGTACTCGTGGCCGCAATAGACGGCGGTGTCGTCCGGCAACTGTTTGAAACGTTGCAGCGTATGCCACAGCGCTTCGGCGTTACCATCCAGAATGCGGCCGCACCCGCCCACAAACAAGGCATCGCCGCAAAACAACGCCAATGGCTCGTCCGGTCGGTGCCACAGGAAAGAACAATCGTACTGACCATGTCCCGGGGTGGACCAGACCTCAATCTGGGTGGCGCCGAACGGGCGCTGATCGCCGTCGTTGACCGGATCGCTGAGGTGGGGTATGCGCGGATCGTCCGGCCCACTGACCGGCGCGCCGCTGGCGGCGTGCAAGGCCGCCACGCCTCCGATGTGGTCGTGATGGTGATGCGTGACCGCGATCCCAACCAGGGTAGCGCCATGCGTTTGCAGGGCCTGCTGCACCGGGGCCGCCGCACTGGGATCGATCACCCAGGCCTCGTTACCCGCGCACAGCAAGTAGGCGTAATTATCGCTGAGTACCGGAATGACAACGACGGACATGCCGGGTTCAGCTCCACACGCCGCTCATCAGCTTGGCGATGGTCGCGCTGACATTTTTTTGGCGCAACAGATGTTCGCCCACCAGTATCCCTTCCACGCCGGCGGCCTTCAATTTCACCACATCGTCCGCGCTGCGGATACCGCTTTCGCTAATGAGCAGGGCGTTATCCGGTGCCTGATCGGCCAGGCGGAAGGTGGTTTCGAGTGACGTTTCGAATGTGGTCAGGTCACGGTTATTGATGCCGATGCTGATGGCCCCGCAGGCCTTGGCGCGTTTCATTTCCTCGGCGGAATGCACTTCCACCAGCGGCGTCATGCGGGCTTCGCGCGCGCACTCCAGCAGCGCGGCCAGCTCCTTGTCAGGCAGCGCGGCGGCAATAAGAAGCACGGCCGACGCCCCGATGGAGGCCGCATGCCAGATTTGCCAGCAGGACAGCACGAACTCTTTGTAGAGGATGGGCAATTCGGTTTGGTTGCGGGCGGCCACGAAATCGGATTCTTCGCCCCCGAAGAATTTCTGGTCCATCAGGATCGACAAGGCCTGCGCCCCGGAGGACGCATAGGTCGTGGCCAAGTCGCCGGCCACCATGTTGGGCCGGATATCGCCTGCCGACGGGGATTTCCGCTTCAGTTCCGCAATCAGTCCAACCGGTTTAGTGCGCAGGGCCGTTGCCAAATCGGGCGGCGCCTTACGGATTGAAGCGGCCGACTTCAAGTATTCGAGGGTGGTGCCAGCCGTGCGCACCTCCAGTTCCGCGCGTTTATTCTCCAGTATCTTTTCCAGCAGGTTCATCTTTCTTTCCTTTCTTTAAATAAGCTTCAATGAAGGCATCCAGTTGCCCGTCCAAGACCGCGTCCACGTTACCGATCTGGTGATCGGTCCGGTGGTCTTTTACCATAGTATAGGGCTGCATAACATAGGAACGTATTTGCCGGCCCCAGGCGATGTCGCCCTTTTCACCATAAAACTTTTCCATTTCCTTGCGTTTTTGGTCTTGCTCCCAGTCGTACAGCTTAGCGGTTAACATCTTCATGGCCTTGTCGCGGTTCTTGTGCTGCGACCGCTCGGCCTGGCAGGCCACGATGATACCGGTCGGGATGTGCGTGATCCGCACCGCGGAATCGGTGGTGTTGACGTGCTGGCCCCCGGCGCCGCTGGAGCGGTAGGTATCGATGCGCAGGTCCTTCTCCTCAATATCAATGGAGGCCGCATCATCAATCTCCGCCACCACGTCCACGGCCGAAAACGAGGTGTGCCGGCGCTGGTTCGAGTCGAACGGGCTGATGCGGACCAAGCGGTGCACCCCGCGTTCCGCTTTCAGGTAGCCATACGCATAGAGACCGCTGACCATGAAGGTCACGTTCTTGATCCCGGCCTCGTCGCCCGGTTGTAAATCCAGGATCGACACGTCAAAGGCGTGGGCCTCGGCGTAGCGGCGGTACATGCGGAACAGCATATCCGTCCAATCACACGACTCCGTGCCGCCAGCCCCGGCGTTCAGGCTGATGTAGGCATTATTGGCGTCGAACTCGCCACCGAGCAGCGTTTGGAACTCCAGCTTTTGCAGGTCCACTTCCACGCGTTTCAGTTGTGTTTGCAGGTCATCGGCGGCGGCCTGCGCCTGGGCCGGGTCCTCCTCCATTTCCATCAGGTCCAGCGTCATCTCCGTGTCCGCGATAACAGCCGCAATCTGGTCCAGCGGGTCCAGCAACGCTTTCAGCGCATTGGTACGCCGAATAGTCGCCTGGGCTTGTTCCGGGTGATTCCAAAAATCGGGCTGGGCCGCTGCCGCCTCCAGCTCAGCTAATTGTGCACGCAGAATCGGGGCGTCAAAGATAGCCTCGCATTTCTTCCAGACGGTCACGGCAAACCGCCCATTGGTCACGTAAATCATGCATACAGGGAACTCCTCATCAAAAAGAAGCCCCAAACTAGGCCACCCCGCCGTAATCGTCAAGTCTGGGGAGGCTGTGGGGAGCCTGACCAGGCATTCTCATTTATCGGCGCGGCCCCGATTGGCTCGTGGATAAGAACCCAATAACGCAGGAGATTGTCATGTCGAGCGTAGCGAAGCGAAGTCGAGACATCTCCGTCTTCGCCAGTCACCGACAGTTCTTTAGGAGCGGAGCGGCCTGTCGCGCCGTAGCCCGTTTTCGGCGAAGGCGGAAGCGTAGTCGAAAAATCTCGTTTCCCTCCAGGCCGCGTCGCCTTTAGAATCCGGTCCCAACGCGACGGTGGCTGGCGCGATTCTTAGATGTCTCGACAAGCTCGACATGACAATGCCCTGGAACTTTCGGCATGCTTTTCCCCAATCCTTGGAACCGTTATCCTGTCCCTTTTCCAAACGTTGGAGCGCGCCGTGACGGGGTGTCCATGTGCAAAACATCGAACATCGAATGCATTCGATTTTCGGCGTTCTGTCCCGAATTAATAATTGACGCCCTCCTGCTCGACATATATCCCTCTCAAGAGCCTATGGAACCTCATGCGCACGGAAATACATCTATGAAAACCAGGCCTCCTACCCATCCGGGCAGTGGCGCGCACACTTCCCTGTCTCGCAGCCGGTTCAAGGTGGATTCTAATCATGCCCCTTTATTGGTGATCTGGGAGGTAACGCGTAGTTGCGAGCTGGCGTGTCTGCACTGCCGGGCGGAGGCGATCCATAAACGCGATCCGCTGGAGCTCTCACTGGATGAAGGCAAGGCGCTGTTGGACGACGTACACCGGATGGGCACGCCCCTGATCATCTTTACGGGCGGCGACCCGTTCCAGCGCGAGGATCTGGAGGCGTTGATTGCCCACGCGGCCCGGTTAGGGTTGCGCGTTGGAACCATTCCCGCCACCACCGACCGGCTGACACGGGAACGCATGATCTCGATCCGGGCAGCCGGACTGGATCAAATGGCCATCAGCATCGATGGGGAGACCGCCGCCAAACACGATAATTTCCGGCAAGTCCCCGGCTCGTTTGCCAAAGCGATGCAGGCAGCCCGCTGGGCGCATGAGCTGGACATCCCTTTGCAGGTCAACACCGTGTTTGGCGCGTGGAACGCGGATGATTTCGATGCGTTGGCGGATTTGGTCACGTCGCTGCGGATCGTCTTTTGGGAGGTGTTCTTCCTGGTGCCGACCGGCCGGGGCGTCGGGTTGGAAGGCTGCACGGTGGATCAATTCGAAACCCTGTTCGCCAAGCTGGACGCCTTGTCACAGCGGGTCGACTTCAAAGTCAAAGTCACCGAGGCCCAACATTATCGGCGGTTCCTGGCAGAGCGCTATCCTGATCAGCAGTCGTTGGCGGCCGCCCACGGGCATATGCCGTCCGTGGCGGTGAACGCCGGCCGGGGTTTCTGTTTCGTGGATCATACCGGGGTGGTGTCGCCCAGTGGGTTTCTGCCTTTCCCCTGTGGCAATGTCCGCCAGCAATCGATCGTGGACATTTACCGTGAATCGCCCACCTTCCGCGCCCTGCGCAATCCGGACTTGCTGGAAGGGGCCTGTGGGCAGTGTCCGCACCGGGTGGTTTGCGGTGGTGGTTCGCGGGCGCGCGCTTATGCGTTGACCGGCAATCTGCATGCGCCAGAGCCCGGCTGTATTTTGACGCAGGCACCGACGCGGCTGGTGGAGGGTATGGGAGTCGAACCCACGACCTCTTGAATGCCATTCAAGCGCTCTCCCAACTGAGCTAACCCCCCGCAATCCAGACAAGACCGCGACTCTACCGATTCGCGCAGGAATGTCAACCGAACTTTTTTTAAAAAAAGAGGCTCTTGCAAAACCTCCAAGGTCGACACGGAGGTCGACCATCCGGCAAATAAACGGGCGCATTCCGCAGGTTCCCGGAGGGGCAGGCTCCGTCCTGCCCTCATGAATGGGAGGTTTTGCAAGAGCCTGAAAAAATAAAATTACGTGTTGACACGTATACGGACTACGTGTATGTTCGTACCAAATCGATGGAGAAAAAAATAAATTTTCCGCGATTTTGTGCTGGACAAGCCAGCGGATAGGGGTAAGAATGCTAACCATAAAGGAGAACGTGATGAAGAAATTAATCGCATGTGCAATGATGGCAGCGCTGGTAAGCGGCGCGGTGTGGGCCGAGGTCTACAGCCAAAATGCAGTGGGCTATGTGAGGATTGAGGTGCCGGCGGGAGGTTTGGATATGGTTTCAACCCCATTTCTCAACATTGACGGCACTGACCAGACGCTTGGAGAAATATTCCCGGACGTACCGGATTTATCATTGGTTTTCGTCTATGACGCGGAAGATACTCAGCAATATAAGGGCTACAGATTTTTTGAGGGTGCAGGCTGGTTTGATCCCGACGACGGTTTCGCCCCCGCCGACGACGTAGTTATCCCTCGAGGGCAGGGTGTATGGTTCAGAAACGCAGCAGCGACTGACTTCGTGAACTTTATTATGGGAGAAGTACCGGGGGTCACAGCATTCCCTGAAGAAAACATCACAATCTTCCCGGGTCTCAACATGATTACAGTTGCC
>PWVE01000145.1 GCA_003562335.1 PVC group bacterium | reverse complement strand
TGGTGGCGGCCCACCAGCAGGGTGTGCCGATCGTCTTTGACCCCGTCGGGGCCGGCGCTACGCCCTACCGCACACAAACCTGTACGGAACTGCTGACCCGCAACCCGGCCACCATCATCCGCGGCAATGCGTCTGAGATCATGGCCCTGCACGACGCGTCCCGGCAAACAAAAGGCGTCGACAGCCACCAAACCGCCGATGCCGCGCGCGACGCCGCCGCGGCTTTGGCCAAGGCGTATGACTGCGTGGTCAGTGTGAGCGGACCCACCGATCTCATTACCAACGGAACCGACGCTTGCACCGTACCCTACGGCCACCCACTGATGCCGCGCGTGACGGGGCTGGGCTGCACGGCCTCGGCCCTCACCGGCGCTTTTGCAGCCGTAAACCCGGATCCGTTGGTGGCGGCCCACCACGCCATGACCGTAATGGGTATTTGCGGCGCAATCGCCGGCGATCAAGCGGCCGGTCCCGGAAGCCTGCAAATGCACTTTCTGGACGCGCTGCACAACCTTGATGAAGCGACCCTCGTGGCCCGACTAGGATGAACGCGCCCCGCTGGGATTTGTATTTGGTGACCGACCGTGATTTGGCGCGCGGTCGCCCCTTGGTTGAAGTAGTGGCCGCGGCCTTGCGCGGCGGCACCACGGTCGTGCAGTTGCGCGAAAAAGCATGCGAGACGCGCGCCTTTATGGAAGAGGCCCGGCAGGTGCTGGCGCTGACCCGCGCCGCAGGTGTCCCCCTGATCATCAATGATCGCGTCGACATCGCGCTGGCGGTGGAGGCCGACGGCGTGCATCTGGGCCAAAGCGATATGCCGTATCCTGACGCCCGTCGCCTGCTGGGACCGGACCGGATTATCGGCCTGTCCGTTGAATCGGTGGCCGACGCCCAGGCCGCCGAGGCGTGGGACGTGCAATATCTCGGGGTCAGTCCGGTCTATTTGACCCCCACGAAAACGGAGCTCGCGTCTGCGCTTGGGTTGGAAGGTCTACGCCAAATTCGTTCCTGTTCGCGCCATCCCTTGGTGGCCATCGGCGGCATGAATGCGCAAACGGTAGTGGGCGCGATTCAGGCCGGGGCCGATGGCGTGGCGGTGGTTTCCGCGCTCTGTTCCGCCGACGATCCGGCCGCGGCCGCGCGCGACTTGTGTCAGCAGATTGAACGCGCCCGCCACGAAAGTCCCACATCATGAAGTGTTCGGATCTCGGCGAATTTGGGTTGATCCGGCGTTTTGCCCCGCGTTTTGCCTTGGCCGCGGATGACCCGCGCTACGGAATTGGCGATGATTGTGCCGTGCTGCCTTTGTCCACGGACCGGGTACAATTGGTCACTACCGACCTGCTACTGGAAGACCGCCACTTTGTGCGGCGCTGGATTGCGCCGCACGAATTGGGGCACAAGGCGTTGGCCGTAAACTTGAGCGACATTGCCGCCATGGGCGGCACACCGACCGCCGCTTTCTGTTCGCTGGGATTGCCCGGCGATATTGAAGTGGCCTGGATAGATTCTTTTTTCGAGGGCGTCGAGGAGTTGGCCAAAACCACGGGTTGTCCGCTGTTGGGCGGGGACACGACCAAGGCGCGGGACGGGTTGGTTATTAACTTTGCGGTGCTGGGTGAAGCCGAGGCCAACCGGGTGAAATACCGGTCCGGTGCGCAGGTCGGCGATATCCTGGCCGTGACCGGATACCTCGGCGATTCAGCGGGCGGCTTGCGGCTGTTGCAAGGCGGGCATCCCACTAGCGGCCCGGCGGAAACACCATTGCTCACCGCTCATCATCGGCCGCAGCCGCAACTGGCGGCCGGTCACTGCCTGGCTGTCCGGTCAGCGGTGCACGCTATGTTGGACGTCTCGGACGGCGTGGAATCCGATGTCCGCCATCTCATGGACCGGTCACGCGTAGGGGCCTGCATTGAGTTGACCCGGCTCCCCTACTCTCCCGCGCTGCAAGCCGTCAGCAACGCCCATCAATGGGCGCTGGAAACATTGGCGCTGACCGGGGGCGAGGATTACGTGCTGCTGTGCACGATCCAGGCGGATGCCTTTGACGAAGTGGCCCGGGCGTTGGCCCAGGAAACGGGCACGACGCTACACCCCATAGGAACTATCACGGACACCGACCAATTGGTCTACACGCGAGACGGACAACCGGCCACGCTATCCGGCCATGGATTCGATCATTTCCGATGAGTACGCCTCCCATTTGTTTAACTATCGCAGGCTCCGACAGCAGTGCCGGAGCCGGTATCCAAGCCGATTTGAAAACCTTTGCGGCCTTGGATGGTTACGGGGTATCCGTCATTACCGCCATCACTGCGCAGAACACGACCGGCGTCCGACACGTTGAAGTTTGTCCGCCGCAGCTCGTCGGCCAACAACTGCAGGCGCTGGCAGAGGACTTTCGTATACAAGCGATCAAGATCGGCATGTTGGCGTCCGCAGAAATTATTGAGGTGGTTGCCGAACGGTTGCCGGGCTTGCAACCGGCCCCCATCGTGATCGATCCCGTATGCTGTTCGTCGCATGGACAAGCGTTGCTCTCCCCCACCGCCATCGACACGCTGAAAACAAAGCTACTGCCCCAAGCCACGCTGTTGACGCCCAATCTGGCGGAGGCCACCTTGCTGTCCGGCATCCCGATTGCCGCACCTGCCGATATGGAGCGCGCGGCTACCGCGTTGCTTGCGAGCGGAGTGGGCGCGGTGTTGGTCAAGGGAGGGCATGCCGACGGTGAGACCTGCGCCGATTTGCTCGTGTGGCGCACGGCACAGGCGGTGCAGCAACAATGGTTCACCCAGCCGCGTGTTCCCACGGGAAACGCGCATGGAACCGGGTGTACCCTGTCGTCGGCCATTGCCGCCTATTTGGCACACGGCCAATCCTTACCGACCGCCGTCGCGGCGGCCAAGGAATATGTGACCGGTTGCTTGCGGGCAGCCGCCGACTGGCGACTCGGCCAAGGGGCGGGCCCGCTTAATCATTTTTATGGGACATAACCAAAGGAGGAACCATGAAATTTACAGAACGTTGCTGGCAGGCGGTGGCTCCGCTATACGAAGCCATTATCACACATCCGTTTAACCAGGAACTGCAAGCCAAGCCGGGCAACCCCTACCAGCCCTGGATCGAGACCTACAGCGATGCGGCTTTTGAGGCGTCCGTGGCACGCGCCATTGCGTTGACCGACGAAGCAGCCGGGCGGGAAAGCGAAACCGTGCGTGCTGAAATGGAGCGGGCGTTTGTGCAATCAACGCGCTGCGAATGGGCGTTCTGGGACGCGGCCTATCGGCTGGAATCCTGGCCCGCCGGGGCTTGAACACCGCGCCTGTTGCGCCCGGCTTCCGCCCATGTGAATAAAGAACTTGGATTGACGCGAGCGAAACGCCTTACTATACTGTAAGGTATTGAAAAACTGTAAGGAGATAGTTGATGGTTACGGCAAAATTGACCAGTAAGGGACAGCTTACCATTCCCAAATCAGTAAGGGAGAGCCTTCGCCTTCACGCGGGGGATCGTGTTGCTTTTGTGGTCCACGGCGACGAAGAAGCCGTGTTGAAACCCATGACGAAGTCGGTTGATGACGTCTTTGGGTGTCTTTACTCACCCGAACAACCCCGAAGAAGCATCAAACAAATGAATAATGCTGTGGCGGAAAAAATGAGAATGCGATGATCGCTGTCGATACCAACATCCTTGTGCGGATTCTTGTGCGCGACGATGAACGGCAGGCTGAGATAGCGCGCAGGCGTATCAAAGAGGCAGAGGCGCGCCGGGAGCGGCTCAAAGTCCCTTTATTGGTGGTACTGAAAACGATATGGGTTCTGGAAAGCGCCTATGATAAAACTCGACTGGATATACTCGATGCCATTCGAGACATGCGGCAAATGCCTGTATTCGAATTCGAAGACGATCAAGTCATCGACGGGCTGTTGGGCGACGGGCCGAAAATTAAAGCGGACCTAGCAGACATCATGATCGCACACGCCGCACTGGCGGCTGGCTGTGATACGGTTATTACGTTTGACAAGGGTGCTGCAAAACATCCGATTTTCAGTTTATTGCAATGTTGACGTACCAAGACGCATTACGGCGAATGAAGAGATTGGGTTATCCGGGCGCAGATGAGCCGGAATCTTGCAGGCGCGCTTCCAGTTCGGCAATCCGCTGTTCCAGCGTGCGGACTTTTTCTTTTAAGCGCGGGAGGCGTTGCACATGGGCGTGCACGCGGGCGGCTTGTTCCCGTGGCGCGGCGGGGAATCCGTAAACGACCTGCCCGGCGGGCACATCCTTGGTAATGCCGGAGCGGCCCTCGGCAATCACGCCATCGCCGACCACCAAGTGCCCGGCGACGCCCGCCTGACCCGCCAGCACGACGTGCCGGCCAATGACGCTGCTACCGGAGATACCAACTTGTGAAACCAGCACGGCGTGGTCCCCGATGACCACGTTATGCGCAATCTGGCAGAGGTTATCGATCTTCACGCCGCGCCCGATCCGGGTACAGCCAAACCGCGCCCGGTCAATGGTGACGGCGGCGCCCACTTCTGCATCGTCACCGATCGCCACATGTCCGCGTTGCGGGATTTTGGTGCGGACGCCTTTATCGTCCACCGAGTAACCAAAGCCATCGCTGCCAATCACGGCGCTGCTATGGATGATCACGCGGTCTCCCAATACGCCGTGCTCACGAATCGTGACGTGGGGGTGAATGAAATTGTCCGCGCCCAGCGTACAACGGTGACCTACATACACCTGGCCCACCAGTACCGTCCGGGGGCCGATCCGCGCGCCGGCTTGCACCACACAGCATGGTCCAACATGCACCTCTTCGCCGATCTCGGCATCCTCGGCCACTATGGCCGAAGGATGAATGCCGGGGGGATAGGCTGGTGGGGGAGGAGTGAAATGAGTGGCCACCTGTCCAAAGGCGGCGTCGGGATCTTTCACCCGGATCAAAGCGCAGGCGGCTTCACCGTCAAAATCAGCAGCAACCAGTACAGCGGAGGCCCTGGTTGTTGCGAGCCAAGCGGCATACTTGGGATTGGCCAGAAAAGTAATATCGCCCGGCTGCGCTTCCCGCAACCCGGCTATCCCGCCGATCTCGAGGTCGGCGTCTCCGGCCAGCTGCCCGCCCACCTGGGCCGCTATCTCACCCGCGCGCATGGTCGTGGTCATCAGCGACCGCTATTCAGGGTTTCCAGAATCGGCTCGGTAATGTCCAAGCGCGAGTCCACGTACAGCACGCTTTCAATCGCATTCAAGCTCTGACCGGATGAATCGATCACCGCTTGATAGCCCTGACTGCGGGCGTAGCGCCGCACTTCCTCCTGAATTTCATCCACAATCCGCGTTCGCATGCGGCGACCTTGTTCCTCCAACTGTTGGCGACGGGTTTGGTCAAAGTTTTGGATGCGCCCCTCGAATTCCCGGATTTCCACCAGCAGTTCTTCCGCTTCATTGCGGCGTTGATTGCGAACGGATTCACTGAGCGCGGTGTCTTGGGCGGCTGTCCGGGCCTCATTGAACTGTTCGTTCATGGCTTCGTATTCCTCCACCAACTGCGTGCGCTCCGCATTGAACTCTTCGGCCTTCTCCCTGAGTTGCGCATCCGCTAATTGAGTTTTGTAAAACTCATTAAACACGTGGTCCAAATCGATGAACGCCAGCCGCAGATCCTGCGCCTGCACGGTATGGACAGCCCAAAACGCCATGATCGCTACGCTTAAATACCCTTTTTTCATTACGTACTCCCCCTTTTCTATGTTAGTAAACGAGTTTGGGCAACGATTACGCGCTACGATTGTACGTCGCCCCCTCTCGTGGCTTGTAATCGTCGACCGACCTGATTCTTTCGTACGGGCTACAGCCTACCATATTCGCGCCGGATGGCAATACGCCCGGCTAAAAGACATGACCGATCATGAAACTGAAGCGGCCTGATTTCCGGTCGTTAAATTCGTCGGTTTCCACCGGCCAGGCGTAGTCAAATCGCAAAGGAAACCCGGGGATATCAAAGCGCACACCGATGCCGTAGGCCGAATTCAGTTCATCGTTCCATTCGTAGGCGTCATCCCAAACCATTCCGATATCATAGAAGGTGGCCAAGCGCACATTGGGTAGCACGGGGACCGTGTATTCAGCGGAGAGGAAGGCCGAGCTCTGGCCGCCGATCGGCTCCCCGCGTTCATCTTTCGGACCGACATCGCGGAAACGGAATCCGCGCACATTACGCGGACCGCCCAGAAACAACCGGTCAAAAATGGGGACACGATCCGAATCCCCGTAGTAATCGACTGCTTCCACGGCACCCCGCAAGCTGAAGACGTGGTCGTACCATAGCGGGAAAAACTGCGACGAACGCAGGGCCACGGAATAGATATCCGTGTCGCCCTGCAGCCAGCCCCCCGCCACTTGTCCTTCCAAGACCGTGCGGTTACCGCGGGTGGGGACAAAAAAGTTGTCGCGGGTGTCGTGGGTATAAGTGGCGGTTACCGCGCTCTTGGAGCGCCGGCCTTCCTCGGCCTTGATGATATCCGAAGCGCGTTCCCGCACATTACGGATATTAATTTCCTGCAACCCGTAACTAAGTCGAAACCGGCCAAAGCGGCCTACCGGCCGGGCCAACCCTACACTACCACCGATCGAGCGCTGCTCGTAGTCGTTGCTGATAAAACGGGCATCACGCCGGAATAGATTAACGTCAAACGTCAATTGACGGTCCAAAAACCACGGCTCCACGAAGGTCAGCTCCACATCGTTGCGGCGGCTGCCAATTTGGGTCCGCAACTGAATCTTTTGGCCACCGCCGGTAAAGTGGGGCCACCCGAATAAATCGAAATTGTTTTGGGCAATCTCGGCAAATCCGACGACGCGATCGATGCTGGAAAAAGCCACCCCCGCCATCAATTGCCCGGTGCGCCCTTCTTCCACCTCGAAGGTGAGATCGTAGACATCCTCTTCAGCAGTCGGTGATTCTTGATGCCGGACCATGGAAAAGAAACCCATATTACGCAGTCGGCTTTCACTGCGCCGCACCCGCACCTCGTCAAAAATATCGCCGGGGAGGATGGCGAGTTCCCTGCGGATCACTTTGTCCTTGGTGCGCGTATTACCGCGAATATGGATGTCCCGTACCTCTGACAGACGCCCTTCCACCACCTCAAACTCCACATCCACTACCGGCCGCTCATAGTCCGGCTCGAGCTGATAGCGGGTGCGCGTCCGGATATAGCCGCGGCTACCATAAAAATCGCGCAGGTTTTGGCGGGCCTGCTCAATGGCTGCCATCGATGCGGTATCGTCCGGTCGCAGTCGCAAGGCGGGCCGTACCTCGTCATCATGAAACAGGCTCAACCCGTCAATATGGATCTGGCCAATGGTATATTGGGGACCCTCCTCAATCGGGATACGTATTCGTACCCGGCGTCCCGGCCCATCCTCAATAATTGGATCGCCGATTTCAACATCCAGGAAGCCCCGGTCCATGTAGACGCGCCGCAACAAATCACGGTCCGCCTCCAGCACCTGCCGGTCGAACTTGTTGCCCTTGGTAATCCAGGACCAGGGACGCCATCCACCCAGTTCCATTGCCCGTCGCAGGCGGCGGGAGGAGACTTCATCGTTACCGTCGAAGTGCACCGACCACACGCTCAGGCGCGGCCCCTCATCGACCTCAATCCGCACGTCGGCGCGGCCCGTGGCCTCATCGACATCAATCGTCCACGTCAGCTCGGGCTCAATGAAATGCCGTTTGCGGTAGTGCTCATAGACTTTTTGGGCGCGGACCGCCAGTACATGATCGTCAATCCGTTCCCCGATTGACAATTCCATTAAATCGCGAATGCGCCGGTTACTTACCCGGTCACCGCCCTCTATTCGGATGCTGCGCAGTCGGGGGCGGTTCTGCAATTGGTAGATCAGGTCCACTGTGGCTCGATCCTGGCCGATTTCCAGGGCGGCCGTTACGTCGCTGAACCGGCCGGTTTCCTGCAAGGCCCGTACGTCCCGGTTGACCTGCGCGGCATCGTAGGCGGTCCCAGCTTGGGCACTAATAAAGGCTCGGACAAAGGCTTCGTCCAACGGACCCGGTCCGGCATTCACGATGCGCACAGCTTGCACTTGTGGTGCCTGTTGTGCCCGGGCCGGTTGGCGCACGCCCAAACTCACGCACAATACCAAAAACATCCACCAAATCCGCCCAGCCCTCATACTTCAATTCCTTCCGCATCGGGCGCAAATGCCGATTCATCGCGATCCACGCCATGGGTAGCCCGGTCCTCGAACCGGGTATACGTTTCTTCAAAATGCAAGCGCACTTCACCGGTCGGCCCGTTGCGATGCTTCGCGATGTCCAGTATGGACAAGGTTACATCGTCCGCTTCTTTGTCCTGGGGATATTTGCACGGTCGACGCAACAAGCCGACGACATCGGCATCCTGCTCGATCGAGCCGGAATCCCGCAAATCCGATAATTTCGGCACTGCCGATTTCGTGTCGCGTGTTTCCGGCGCGCGGCTGAGCTGGCTCAGCACCATCACCGGAATCTTCAGCTCCTTAGCCATCGCTTTCAATGCGCCGGAGATGGCGGCCGTTTCCCGTTGACGTCCCTCCTTGGCGTATTGCGGGTAATTTAGCAGTTGCAGGTAGTCCACCACGATCAGTTTAATTTCGAACCGCTTACAAAGCCGTCGCGCCCGTGCGCGCAGCTCCACCGCACTCAATCCCGCCGAATCGTCGATGAAGATTTGAGCCTTCGACAACGCATCGGCCGCCTGCATCAGGTGTCCATGGTTGACCTGCGTAATGTAGCCGCCCGACAGTTTGTGCGAGGACACGCGGGCCCGGCAACAAATCATGCGGCGCACCAATTGTTCGCTGGACATTTCCAAGCTGAACACGGCCACGGGCCGCGATTGGTGATCAGCAACTTCGCCCAACGCCACCTTTTCAGCAATATTCATGGCCAGCGACGTCTTACCCATTGAGGGCCGCGCCGCAATAATGATCATGTCGCTTTTTTGCAAGCCCAGCAGTTTCTTGTCCAGATCGCGATAACCGGTGGGGATGCCGGTGACCCCTTGTTTTTGCTGGAAGATATTCTCGATGTCTTGCATCGATTCCTTGATCAGGTCGTTCCAGGGGCGCATGGCGCTACGCGCCATATCGCCGATTTCGAAGAATTGCTGCTCAGTGTGGCTGAGCACTTCATCGGCATCTTCTTCGGTGGCGTAGCATTGATCAATGGCCGTGCGAGCACGATCGATGATCGTGCGTAACAGATGCCGCTGGCGCACCATTTCGATGTAATGCTCAGCGTGGGCGGCAGTGGGGGTGGCGTCCACCAGTGCCACCAGAAAATCGCGGCCGCCAATTTGATTTAGCAGGCCGGCATTGGCCAGCCGGTCACCTACCGTCAGCAGGTCGATGACCTGCCCGCTATTGTTCATGTCAACCAGCGTCTCAAACAGCGTTTGATGAGCCGGTACGTGGAACGACGTGGCGACCAATTGTTTTTCGACGCACAGGTCGATTACCCGGGAGGAGTCCAGTAAAGCCGAGCCGAGGACGCCGCGTTCCGCCTCCTCGCTGTAAGGGGGAATGCGATCACTTTTCGGCCCGTGTTCAGGAGTGCTCCGGGCAGGCATACAACTTTATTCCTCGACCACCCACACCTTGCAGGTGGCCTGCACGTCGTCATGCAGTTTGCAGGGCAGGTCAAACACGCCCAGTTCGCGCAGCGGCGCCGCCAGCTGGAGTTGCTTCTTATCGAGCTTAATCCCTTGTTTTTCCAAGGCGGTGAGCACATCGGTGGCGGTGACCGAACCGAACAGCTTGCCGCCTTCGCCGGTTTTAACGGACAGGGTGACCGATACGTTGCCCAGCCGCTTCGCCAATTCCTCCGCGGCCTCGCGTTCCGCCGCTTCACGCGCCAGCCGTTCGGCTTTCTTCTTCTCGACCAGCCGATGCGTGCCCGGGGTAACCAGCGCGGCCTTGCCCTGGGGCAGTAAGTAGTTGCGGGCATAGCCTTCGGCTACGCGCACGACTTCGCCTTCGGTGCCCAAGCCGTCCACCGGCGACATTAAAATCACTTCTTTAGCCATGATCCAATCTCCTGAATGATTACGGCAACAATCCCATTACCCGTGCCCGGCGGATGGCCGCCCGAATTTGCCGCTGTTGTTTGGCGGAGGCGTAGGTGGTGCGGCGCGGCATGATCTTACCGCGTTCCGTCATGAAACGGCGCAATAACTCCGCATCTTTGTAGTCAATATGCTCAACGCCCTCGAGTCGCTTGGGGCCACGCGCGCCATCCCCGAAATCGGGTCGGGAACTACGCCGCCGCCGCGAATTTGTTTTTCTTTTCATACCTTATCCTTCTGTTGTGATCGCTAGTTGGTCATTTCGAATGGCTGCGGGCCTCTTCAAAACGGTAAATCGTCGTCGTCCATGCGGTCCTCAGCCGGTGGCGGCCCGCTGCGGTCCGTCGGGGCGGCGGCGGGCCGCTCCGCGGCTTGTTGACCGGACGAGGCGTCGCTGTAATCGCTCCCGCTGCGGGGCGAGCCCATGAATTGTACCCGTTCGGCCGTTACGGATATGCGGCTGTTCTTTTGGCCGTCTTTTTCCCATTCTTCAAAGCGTAAGCGACCTTCCACCAGTACCGAGGAACCCTTGCCGAGGTACTGTCCACAGGTTTCCGCCTGCCGGCCCCAAACCGATATGTTGACGAAGCAAGTTTCCTCGCGTTCTTCGCCTTGCTGGGTCTTGTACTTGCGATTGACCGCCAACCGCAAATCCCCCACTGCCGCACCCGACGGCAAATACCGCACTTCCGGGTCGCGCGTCAGGTTACCAATCAGAAAGACCTTGTTGAGTGATGCCATGCCTAGTTCTCCTCACTGGCGGGGGTGGCTGCGCCCGGCTCGGCCGGGGTTGCCGATGTGATCTGATTACGGAAGACCGTATCCTTCAATTTTAAGCGCGCGCGCAGCGGCGCCACTTGATCAGGGGCCAGCGTGAAGTTCATCACGATGTAATGCCCGGCCTTGTGCCGCTTGCCTTGCAGGCGGGCGAAGGGCCGACGTCCCATACGGGCGGTATCCGTCACCGCGCCACCTAATTTTTCTATTTCCTCGCGCACATCTTTGACCGCTTGCTCGAGTTCCTCGTCCGCCAAGTTGTCGAGAAAAATAAACATTCCTTCATACGTATTCAATTTTGCTGTTCTCCTTTTCGCCCGGCTGCCTTCAGCCGTTATATTCATTCATCGCCCGGTCCACGCCCTGCGTCCGGATGCAGTCAACCGCCACCGCAACCCGTTGCACAGCGTCATCGACCAGATTACGCTCTGCCGGTGCAAACCGGCTCAGCACATGCTCAACCCGGGATCGATCAGCCGCATGTCCGCCCACACCGATGCGTACCCGTATAAAGTCATCTCCGCCGCAAGCGGCGATGATCGACTTCAATCCATTGTGCCCACCGGCACTGCCACGGCGCCGTATCCGAATCCGGCCACACGCCAAATCAATGTCATCCACTAACACGATCAGATCGCCCAGCGCAAGCCCCTTCCTACGCATGAACGGGGCCAGCGCCAATCCGCTCCGGTTCATATAGCGGCGGTGCTTCACGAGCCAGTTCAGTCCGTGGGTATCCCGCCAGGACGCCGCCTCCAGCGGAAAGCGCCAGCTGCGACGCCAATCCGCGTCATGGTCCGCGGCCACTGCATCGGCAGCGTCAAATCCGACATTATGCCGGGTCCCTGCATAGCGCTGACCCGGATTTCCCAGCCCCACTATGCACCACACCGCACTCGCCTCCGCGCCGCGCCCTCACGCGCGCTATTCCTGATCTTTATCCTCGTCCTCGTCGTCCTTGGATGCGCCAATCACTTCCGGTTCCGCACCGGTGGCGGCTTCCTCGGCCTCTTCTCCCTCTTCTCCAACCCGCGCGGCGGACACGGCCGCGACCGCAATATCGCCGGCCGTAATCTTCTTGTACTTGGCCGGATCCAGCGCAATGTCATCCACCGTCAACCCGTCGTTCACTTCCAGGGCCGACACATCCACCTTAATTTCCTCAAGGATGTCGTCCGGCAGGCACTCCACTTCGATTTCCCGCACCAATTGCTCCAAAATACCGCCGTCCCGGGTTACCCCGATGGGCGTCCCGGTCAATTCAACCGGTATTTCCACCCGCACCTTGCGCGTCATGGACAGTTCGTAGAAGTCCACGTGGATCGGGGCACCCGTCAGCGGATGGTGCTGCACCTCGCGCATCAGTACTTTGTGTGTCCGGTCGCCATCAATATCCAAGCTCAACATCACGTTTTCGCTGTGATGGTGACGCTGAATGGAGGCAAATGTTGCCGCATCAAACGAAACGTTTTTGGGATCGCCCGCCCCGTAAATGACACCCGGCACTTTACCGGCCTTGCGCAGGCGCTGTACCGCGCTGGACCCAATCTCCTGTCGTGCCTCGGCCGCCAATTTAATTTCTTCCTTCATAACCCTTATTACTCCTGTTTCAACTCACTCTAAACAGCGATGTTACCGATTGATTTTCGTGGATGCGCTTGATAGCCTCACCCAATAATTCCGCCACCGATAAAACCTTTATCGGACAACCTGCCCAATCGCCCTTGGGCAGGCTATCCGTGGTGATCAACTCCACCACCGGTGATTGCGCCAAGCGCTCCATGCCCTGCGGCGTAATCAACGTGTGCGTCACGGAGGCCCGCACCGATTTTGCGCCCCGTTCCATTAAAATGCGCGCCCCTTCCGTCAGGGTGCCGGCCGTGGTCGATAAATCGTCAACCAGCACGCAATTCCGCCCCTTCACGTCGCCCACCACGTCCATCGCCGTCACTTCATGGGGGCTGCGGCGCTGTTTGGCGACAAATGCCAGCGCCGAATCCATCATGGTCGAATACGCGTAGGCCATTTTTAACCCACCTGCATCCGGCGATACAATCGTCAAATCTTCGATCTGCTGACTCGCCAAATATTTCACGATCACCGGGGCCGCGTACAGGTGATCCACCGGAATATCAAAGAACCCTTGGATTTGCTGGGCGTGCAGGTCCATGGTTAACAGCCGGTTGGCCCCGGCGGCCACCAGCAAATTCGCCACCAGTTTCGCGGTGATCGGCACGCGCGGCTGGTCTTTACGGTCCTGCCGGGCATACCCGTAAAAGGGCAGTACCGCCGTAATACGCGCCGCCGAGGCGCGGCGGGCGGCATCAATCATGATGAGCAGCTCCATCAACGCCTCGTTGGGCGGGCAACAAATCGACTGCACGATATAAATATCCTGTCCGCGAATGTTGTCGATGATCTTGACCATGATCTCCCCGTCCGGGAAGCGGCTGATATCCACCGCCCCCAGGGGTTGACCGATCGACTCCGCAATGTGCTGCGCCAACTCAGGATGTGCTGTACCGGAAAAAACTATCACACCATATCTTTCTCGTTCACGTGAACCAAATCAAATACGTATTGGTTGCCCGACAAGGACTCGAACCTTGACTCTGGCCTCCAAAGGGCCGTGTGCTACCATTACACCATCGGGCAAACCCCTGCGGCAGTGGGTCGGTCCCGTACGGAAATCCGATTCACCGCACCCTGCCAACCCACCATCACGTCAGGAAAGGCCACACTGTAAGAAGCGCCAAGATACAAGTCAACCCATCATTAACCAGAATTGGGCCAGCGCCCGCAAAATGTTTTTCGTTTGAATCCCGCGTGAAATCTTGGTATCACCTGAGGCATTGGTCGACGGCCTTAATGCAAAAAATAGTTGAATGAGGAGAATCAGGTGAAAATAACGGAATACGACATCAGTAACCCCTATGTGGCACAAGTGATCAGTAATGAGCGTCTTACGCCGCCGGATACCGATGAGGTTCGGCACCTGGTGCTTCACATTCCGGATGCCACCTTCAATTATGTGGAGGGCCAGAGCATAGGGGTCCTGGCCCCGCCGTCCGGCGAGTTCGGCAATGAACATCATTTGCGCTTGTATTCCATCGCCAGCGCCCGCACAGGTGAGAACGGGAACCTAGCGGAAATATCGATCTGTGTGCGCCGCTGCTTCTATATCGACGAAGTCAGCGGCGAACGCCATCCGGGCATCGCCTCCAACTATTTGTGTGATCGCCAGTCGGGTGAGGAGGTCCTGATCACCGGCCCCTACGGTCGCCAATTCCAAGCCCCCAAGGATCCGGACTGCAACCTGCTGATGATCGGGGTTGGCACCGGGATCGCCCCCTTCCGGGCCTTCATGAAGCACATTTATGAAGAGCGCAAGGAGTGGCGCGGCAAGGTGCGCTTGTATTACGGGGCACGCACGGGGATGGACTTGCTGTACATGAACGACCTCAAGAACGATCTCAGTCTCTATTATGATAAGGAGACGTTCCAGGCCTTTGAAGCACTCAGTAGCCGCCCGCACTTTGATGATCCGCCGGACTTGGAGCGGCGCATGATGGACAATGCACTGGAAGTTTGGGAGATGGTGCAGGATCCCAAGACCTACGTCTATGTGGCGGGCTTGTCCGCACTGGAAAAATCACTGGACCGCATCATGACCGCCTTGGCCGGGTCCGACACGCAATGGCAGGAGCTAAAGAAAAAAATGATCGCGGAGCGGCGCTGGTCCACCCTCTTCTATGACTGAGCGGAGTCGGCCGAATGTCGAAAAATCTATACATCTGCGCCAGCGAGCCGCGCTGCGGTAAGTCGGCCGTGGCCCTGGGGATGATGGAGGCACTGCTAAAAAACATCCCGAAAGTCGGATTTTTCCGGCCCATCATCAACACGCCGCGCATTGTGGACCAGAAAGACAACGACTTGGATCTGATCAAGTCGCATTTCCACCTGGACCAGGATTATGGCGATATGTACGCCTACACGCTGGAAGAGGCCACCGACTTAATCACGCGCGGCCGCAAAACGGAACTCATGGAGGGGATCCTGGCCAAATACAGCCTCGTCGAGGAAACGCACGGGTTCGTACTTTGTGAGGGCACCGATTTCGAAATCCTGGCCGCCTCCATTGAATTCGACATCAACGCCGACATCGCCATTAACTTGAACTGCCCGATCCTGATGGTGGCCAATGGGGCTGATCCGCAGGAGGGGGATGATGCGCATTACCGTAACGCGGTCATGGCGGTCGATGATTTGAGCGCCATGGGCGTGCACATCCTGGCCACCATCGTGGTCGGCGTCAACGAAGGCCAACCCAACCGGCTGGTGCAGCGCCTGGCCAGGGAGAGCAACAACAAAGCGGGCATTGTTTTTTCCATCCCGTTCGATCCCTTTCTGCGTGGGGCCTCTGTTAAGGAGGTGAGCGACGCCCTGCACGCGCGCGTATTATACGGGGAGGATCATCTGGACCGCATCGTCTTGCACAAAACCGTGGCCGCCATGCAGCTCAGTAATTTTCTCATGCGCATTCACCACAAGGATCATGCGCTCATCATTACGCCCGGCGACCGCTCGGACATTGTGCTGGGCACATTGCTGGCCTCGAGTTCACAGTCATTTGCCGGCATCGCGGGGCTGATCTTGACCGGTGGACTGCTGCCCGATAAAGCGATGCGATCCCTTTTGGACGGGCTGAAACTGACTGTGCCGGTATTGAGCGTGAGCAAAAATACGTTTGAGACCACCTGCAAAATCAATGAGATTCACTCACGCATAGCCGCCGGCGACACACGCAAGATTTCGACGGCGTTGAATCTTTTCCAAACGCACGTGGACGCCGACGGCCTGCTGGACCGGATTTCGGCTGAAACCTCGGCCATCATGACGCCCCAAATGTTCGAGTTCCGGATGCTGCAGCGGGCGCGCGCCAATCAGCGCCATATCGTGCTGCCGGAAGGGACCGATGAACGTATCCTGCGCGCGGCGGAAATTCTATTGAAACGGGAAGTGGTGAAAATCACCTTGCTGGGTGATGAAGCACAAATTCAGGAAGGCATCACTAGACTGGCACTCGATATGCCCGATGTCGAAATCATAAATCCTGCCGGGCACCCGTGGCTGGACGAATTTGCCGAAACCTATTTCCAGCTGCGCAAGGCAAAGGGCATTACCCTGGATGGCGCCCGGGATTTCATGACCGATGTTAGTTTCTTTGGCACCATGATGGTGTACAAGAATTTAGCGGACGGCATGGTTTCCGGTGCCATGCACACCACGCAGCATACCATTCGCCCGGCCCTGCAATTCGTCAAAACCAAACCCGGCTTTTCCATTATTTCCAGTGTGTTTTTCATGTGCCTGGAGGATCACGTCCTGGTCTATGGCGATTGTGCGGTCAATCCCAATCCCACAGCCACTGAGCTGGCCGAGATCGCGGTGACGTCGGCGGAAACGGCCAAAGTGTTTGGTATCGAACCCTACGTGGCGATGCTTTCCTATTCCACCGGGGCTTCCGGCAAGGGCGAGGATGTGGATAAGGTGCGCGAGGCCACGCGCCTGGCGCGCGAGCGCGCGCCGCACCTGCCCATTGATGGCCCCATGCAGTACGACGCGGCGGTTGACCCGCTAGTCGCCGCCACCAAAGCGGCTTCCAGCGCGGTGGCGGGGCACGCCACTGTGCTGATCTTCCCGGATTTAAATACGGGTAACAATACCTACAAGGCCGTGCAGCGCAGTGCCAACGCGGTGGCGATCGGCCCCATCATGCAGGGTATGCGTAAACCGGTGAATGACCTTAGCCGCGGCTGTACCATCACCGATATCGTCAACACCGTCATTATCACCGCCATTCAGGCGCAGACCGAAACCCCGCGATGAAAATCCTCGTGATCAACGCGGGCAGTTCGTCCATCAAGTACCAACTTTTTGAGTTGGCCCCCTTTGAGCGGGTCTGCTGCAGCGGTTATGTCGAGCGTATTGGCGAGGCCATCGGCCAACTGGTCCACCGGGTCATCCAGAAAGGCGGCGATCGCGAGTACACCCGCGAGCTGGCCGTACCCGACCATCAAGCGGGCATGGCCTTGATATTGGACGCCCTGACGGACAGGGAACAGGGCGTGATCCATAATATAAGCGAGATTGAAGGGGTAGGACACCGCGTGGTGCATTGTGGTGAGGCGTACAGTGACGCCGCCTTGATCAATGACGCTGTGTTTGCCGCCATCCAGGCCCATGTGCCGCTCGCACCGCTGCATAACCCGCCCAATCTCACCGGCATTGAAGTGGCGCGCCGTTTGTTCCGTGAAATCCCGCATGTGGCGGTCTTTGATACCGCGTTTCACCAGACGATTCCGCCCCACGCGTATCTCTATGCGTTGCCGTACGATTATTACACAACCCACCGGGTCCGTCGCTATGGTTTCCACGGCACGTCCCACAAGTTTATTACGGCTGAGGCTGCCGCTTATCTGGATAAACCGCTGGCAGAGACCTGTCTCATCTCCATTCACCTCGGCAACGGGTGTAGCATGGCGGCGGTGCACGACGGTTGTTGCGTGGATACCACAATGGGGATGACGCCGCTGGAAGGGTTGGTCATGGGCACGCGTTGTGGCGATGTCGACCCGGCACTGCACGCCTATCTAGCGGAACAAACCGGCCAGGACATCCAGCAGATTACCAACCTGATGAACAAGCAGAGTGGGCTGAAAGGGCTCTGCGGTACTAATGATATGCGGGATATTAAAGAACGGGCGGCCACGGGCGATGAGCGCGCCAATCTGGCCCTCGACGTTTACTGCTACCGGATTAAGAAGTACATCGGCGCCTATTCCGCCGTGCTGCCGGATCTGGACGCAATTGTTTTCACCGCCGGGGTCGGCCAAAATGTGGCCGATGTCCGGGCGCGGATCTGCGCGGGTATGGAGCGGATCGGGATTGTGCTGGATGAAAGCCTTAACCTGCAGGAATCCCACAAGGCCCGCGATATCCACGCGGCCTACAGCCCGGTCAAAGTGCTCGTGATCCCCACCAACGAAGAGCTGCAAATTGCGCGCGAGACGCAATCCGTCCTGCAAGCATCCGCGTAACGGCAAAGGCCACCGTTACGGTTGCTGGTCGCTGCCCCGGATGTAGATTTCCACGCGGCGGTTGCGCTGCATGTTCTCCTCGGTATCGTTGGGCGCGATCGGGCGGTCAAACCCGTAGCCGTGCGCCGAGAGCCGGTCGCGGGAAATACCCCCGATATCCGCCATGTAATTCAACACGGCCTGCGCGCGCCGTTCCGATAAACGGATATTGTACGTGCGATCGGACCGTGCCCGCCGGTCAGCGTGGCCTTCAATTCGGGCCGTGGCTCCGGGATCCCGTTGCAGTACCCGCACCACCACATCCAAATCGTCGTGATAGATCGGGCGCAGATCGGCCTTGTCGTAGTCGAACTCAATATTAAGCGTAAACAACTGCAGGTCATCCCTCGGATCCAGCGGGTCGGTACCGTCTTCGATCACTTCGTGCCCGTCATAAACGCCGCCACCATCGGTATCGGGGTTCAGCGGATCGGTGCCATAAACTTGTACCTCGGCACCATCGGTCAACCCGTCATAATCCGTGTCGGGGTTAAGCGGATCCGTGAAGTAGATCCAGAACTCTTCGCCGTCGGTCAAGCCGTCCCCGTCACTGTCGGGATTGTAGGGATCCGTGCCAATCAATAATTCCAGCCAGTCCGGTAATCCGTCGCCGTCGCTGTCCAGTTCACCGCCGGTTAGCCGGTATTGGGCCACTTGTTCCACCCCGATACGATAGGTCACGCCCACCAAGCCCCACAGGTTCCAGTCGGTTTTGGGACTGACCGCCGCCACGCGTATATCACCGCGCAGGGCCCACTCATCATTAAAGTGATAGAACAATCCGGCACCTGCGGAAAGGTAAGTATCCAGCGAGCGGCTCATAATGCGTTCGCCGGACCAGTAAAAGCCACCCCCGACGGAGAGATAGGGGTCGAAGCGCATATTTTCTGTGTTGCGCAGATGGAACAGGGCGTCGGGACCGAACCGCAACAGCCAGGTACTGCTGTCAAGCGAGCGTCGCTCGCTATCGCCGAAATCCCGGTTGTTCAGGCGAGGGGCTATGTCCAACCCAAGCTCATAGGTCCAGCGCACGTCCTGGCTATAGCCCACCCGGGCTCCCAGAAAAATGTCGTCCTCCACGACTTGGTCGCCCTCAAACCGGATATACCCCAAACCAAGCGTAACCGTCCAAGGCGCCTCTTCAAATAGATCGGCTTCCGCCTCAAGCGTCTCGGCCTTGACCGGGGCCGCCCCAACCGTTGCAGCGGCCACGCCGCCAATAATCCACCTGTGCCACTTCATCATGGTTAATTCCTTTTGCTGAAATATTAGCTACCCACGCGCACGAAGGTAGCAGGTTCCGGGCAAAAGGCAATAGCGGAATCGCTTGACGCCGCGCGGTCACGGTTTATTATGCCGCTACATGAAAAATTGGTGTTCAGCTTTAGTTTCGTTTGGCGGGGTGGTGGCGGTGCTGTTATGCATGACGGCTACCGTGGCGGAGGCGTCGCGGCCCTATGAGGAAGCCGAGCGTCCGTTGCGGCGCTGGCGCCTGTTGCGGCCGGCGCAGGATAACCCGGAGTCCCAGCTCGAGCATGCGCAGGACTTGCGGGCACAGGGCCGATTACGACGTGCCCAGCGTCAGTTTCGCGCGCTCACCCGCTATTGGCCCAACAGTGACGAAGCCCCCTTGGCCCAACTCGGTTATGCCCGCACGTTAAGCGAGCGTGGGCGCGCCACGCGGGCCTTTGAGGCCTATGAAAAATTATTGGAGGAGTATGCCGGCTTGTTTCCGCATACGCAGGTGCTGGACCAGATGTATACGCTGGCCGAAGAGGTCATGGAACGGCGCCGGGCCCGGTTTCTGTTTTTCCCGGGGTTCCATGCCCCGGAACGGGCACTGCCCCTCTTTGAGCGAATTGCTGAATTCGGTCCGCGCTGGGAACGGACCCCCAAAGCGAAATTATTGATCGCGCAAATCAAAGAGGAGAACAACAAGCTGGAAGAAGCCGTATTCGCGTACGACCGCGTACAGGCGCGTTATCCGCGCACGCCATTTGCAGAGGAAGCCGCGTTTGGCAAAGGCCGGGCGCTATATACACTGGCCCAACGGTACCCGCGCGATGTCGATGGAATTGAGACGGCGGCCTATACCCTGGCTTTTTTTGTTCAATCGTTTCCCGATTCGCCAGAGGCCGACACGGCGGTGGAATACGTACGGACGTTGCAGAACCAATTGGCTAAAATTGCGTACGAAAAAGCGCGCTACTATGACCGCACCGCCCGCCAGCCCGCCGCTGCAATCATCACGTACGAACGTTTTCTGGAGCGGTTTCCTGAAAGTGAGTGGTCCGACCGGGCGCGCCGCCGCTTGGAAAAATTGCGTCAAAAGGTGGACCCTGCGGATGCGTAACCTTTTTGCCATACGTGCCGGGTTGGTGGTGGTGGGCGGTTTGCTGCTGCTTTCGTTGAGCGGTTGTGTGGGATATCAGTTGGGCTCCATGTTGCCGCCTGATATCCGTACCGTGTACGTGCCGACGTTTGCGAATGAAACCGAAGAGCCGTTGATCGAAGTGGAAGCGACCCGGGCCGCCATCAGGGCCATTCAGCGTGACGGGTCGTTGCAATTGGCGGGCGATGATGTGGCGGACGCCGTGCTGGAAGTGACCTTGATTAACTTCGACTTGGTGCCGTTGGCTTTCGCGCGCGAACGCCGGGCGGCGGCCGAAGAGTACCGCCTCTACCTGACGGCCGCCTACACGTTGCGACGCCGGGCCACCGGCGAGACGATCATCGAAAGCCCTCGCATACGCGGGGAGAGCACCTTCTTTTTCGTCGGCGACCTCACCAGTGCCAAGCAGGACGCCTTGCCGGACGCCGCTGAAGATTTAGGCCGCCGGATCATTAACGAAGCCGTGGAAATGTGGTAACCCGCATTTTCGGGGTTGCATCGTGCGCCGCGCTGCGTATCATGGCGCGACTACGTACCCGTAGCTCAACTGGATAGAGCACCTGACTACGGATCAGGAGGTTGAAGGTTCGAATCCTTCCGGGTACGCCATCAAAATCAAGCACTTACGCCAAATACCCCCGCCACGTCGGCACCCAGTGATACGGAATTGATACGCTTTATTTGTTGATTTCCGTCCTCTGATACGGCAAGATTAGCTCTGAAACGTGAGGGAACGTCATCCCTTGCGGAGCACGTGGAGGAGCTGATGGGAAATATTTATGTACGTAACGGGGTGTGGTACGCGAGGTTTCAGCATAAGGGTAAAGAATACCTACGCAGCACCAAAGTAAAGGTTCCCTCCAAGGGTAAAGCAGCCATTGCTGAATCAAGAGCAGAAGCCGAAGCTATTTTAAACAGGTTAATGGCAGAGGTCAAAGGAGGGGAGTCCGTTGATGCGTTATTTTCCCGACTGACCGAGGCTATTGCTCGCTTACCCGCATCGGAACAAGAACCGCGTCGTTTAGCGCTGGCTGATTCATTGCGACAGGGGGTTTCTGCGCGTCTATCCATGTCGGATGCATGGCAAGCGTGGCTGGATAGCCCTCAGAAAAAGCGCCCATCAGAAACCACGATTATGAATTATCAAGCGAACTGGGGTCGAGACACAGCAAAGAAACACGGAAAGTTGAGCCCCACTAGTTTTCGGGCATGGCTTGGGGAGCGGTATCCGCATGTGAATTATTTGCACGAGGTGACAGACAACATTGCAGAGGAATACGCAAGCTTTCTAATGAAAAAAAGCATAGCGCCGCGGACATACAATGGCCGGATTAAATTTCTAAGGTCGATGTTCAAGGTGCTTAAAAAAAAGGCGGGGCTAACGGATAATCCTTGGGATCATATACCGCTTATTGACAATGAGACGCAGGGACGCAGGAATTTAACGGATACAGAACTGGCCGAAGTCTGTGCGTCAGCAACTGGGGATATGCGCTACTTGTTAGCGATCGGGCTTTATACGGGTTTACGACTCGGCGATGCGGTAAGTCTAAAATGGTATGGAGACAGATATGTCGACAAGTTTGGCAAGACTCACATTCTTGGGGTCAATCTCAAACAGGGCGAAATTCGTATAGTTCCACGAAAGACACGCAGAAAACAAAAGGTGCTGGTGATTCCGCTACACCCCGTGCTTTTGGCCATGCTGAAGCAACGGCATGACGATACAAACGGGAAAAAGGGGTACGTATTCCCTGACCTGGTAGCGCTATATGACAAAGGGGGGCCGGCAGAGGTTACCCGACATATACAAGCCCATTTCAGGGCCTGCGGCATTGAGACAACAGAAAAAATGGCGGATGGAAGTCGAAAGCGAGCCATCGTCCGAGTGGGGTATCATTCTTTGCGGCATTCTTTCGTCAGTCTTTGTGCGGCCAATAAAGTCCCGCAACACGCCATTCAAGACCTCGTAGGGCACGGTAGCCCAGCGATGACCGCCCTTTATGCCCATGCAGACGAAAAACAGCGCACAGAGGCAATCGAGGCCTTGCCAGCGATGGTCTTCAAGAACGCATAGAAAAAAGAGATCACGGTTTAAAGACCAGTCGTTGGGTTGTGGGTTTCGGAGAGGGTGACGGTGTTGTTGTCGCCGCGGATGTCGATGCGGATGTTGTCACCGCTTTCGCTGGTCTGGGTGTGGGTGGTGGTTGTGGTGGTGCCCAGCATGATGACGAGTAACAGGATTAGGCGGTGCATGATAACTCCTTGGTTTCGGTGTGCAGGTCACTGATGGTGATCCAGTCGGATCGGAGATTCTGATA
>PWVE01000206.1 GCA_003562335.1 PVC group bacterium | reverse complement strand
CCCGCCGCTGCCATCGCGGCTGAAATTGCCAAGGTGACTCCCGAATTTCAGTATTTCTGGAGCGACATCGTGGTCAGTAGCCAACGCGATGTGATGATCGGTGCTGCGGCTACCGCCGTGGGGATCAATATGACGTTTCTGTTGCCCTATTCCATGCTGCGCAAGGGCTGGAACCGCGATTTTCGTGGATTGGCCATTTTCGATCTGGCCACCGGTTTAGTGATCCCCTTTACCATCGCAACCGGATGTGTGGTGATTGCGAGTGCCAACCAATTTCATGCGCAACCAGCCCCGGGATTCCTGGGTGAGACGGATGATACCGGGGCCTTGGTCGCGCCCGCGCCGCATCTGGTTGGCGGATACCTCGATTTGGTTGATTCGCGCCTGATGCTCGAGATGGATGCCGATCAGGCCGAAACTTACCAAAACCTGCCCTTCGAAGAGCAAGAGCTGATTCGGGCCGAACTGCCGGAGGCGGATCGTCGCATGGCGGCCATGCTGGTCAGGCGCGACTCGTTTGACCTGGCCGACTCGCTCGCGCCGTTGCTTGGAACGGGACCCTCGAAATATATTTTCGGATTGGGCGTGGTCGCCATGGCCCTCAACGCCATAACCATGCTGATGCTGATCAACGGGCTCTGCCTCTGCGAGATGCTGGGCAAGCCGCCGCGTGGCAAGACGCAGTTCATCGGCAGCCTTATGCCGATGGTCGGTGTGCTGGGAGCCTTTTTCTGGAATCAGGCGCAAATGTGGTTGGCGGTGCCTACGTCTGTATTTGCGGCCACACTGCTGCCGGTGGCCTATCTGGCTTTCATGCTCCTGCTCAATCAGAAGAAGTTTATGGGCAAGGACATACCGCGCGCCGGCGTTCGCTTTGTGTGGAACATCCTGATGATCATAGCGGTCACGCTTTCGGCCGCGCTTTCGTTCTGGAACCTCTGGTCAAGACTGGCCTACTGGGGAATTGCGATTTTCGTCGGCTTCATCCTGACGGTCCTCATTGAAAGTTGGTTCAGAAAGCGGAAGACGCAGGCTACTCTCTAGGAGATGAGGGGTAGACCAACTGGGGGTGTGGTCCCGGGAATAGAACTGAAATTTGACGGAACGACGGAAGGGTGATTAGCTCTTATGATGCTTACCGTTCAACCAAAAACCGTGAAGGAGAACCTGTATGAACAAGAATAGCCAACAAACCCACCAGGCGGATGCTTCGAAACCTACAGCCCGTTCGGCGGGGTCCACGTTGATGTCACGCCGGAAGTTCCTCGCCACCACTGGCCTGGCCACCACCGGCTTCACGATTCTCCCAAGCGGCACCATCTATGGCCAAGGCGCAGGCAACAAGCTTAACATTGCCATTATCGGTGCGCACGGCCGGGGACAGCAGCTCTATCAACACATTAATTCCGAAAATATTGTGGCACTCTGCGATGTGAATGCCAAAAATCTGGCAATGGCCGCCGAAACATTCCCGAAAGCCAAGACCTATGTGGATTGGCGTAAGTGTCTTGAGCAGAAGGATATTGACGCGGTCGTGTGCTGCACGCCGGATTCCACCCACGCGATGGTGGCCATTTGGGCCATGAACCGTGGCTATCATGTGTACATGGAAAAACCGCTGGGCAATTGCGCCTATGAAGCGCGCATGGTGCGCGAGTGCTACCTAAAAAACCGCCACAAAGTGGCTACGCAACACGGCACACAGCGCCACGCCGGATCAAATTGCCAACGGATAGCGGAATTGGTCAAACGCGGGGCCATTGGGGAATTACGGGACGTCCATACTTGGGGTAACCGTACGCATAGCATGACCGATTACTATCCAGACGCCGGCACGCCTCCGGATCACATCAACTGGGACCTCTGGCTTGGCCCTTCACCCGAGCGCCCGTTCAACCCGGAGTACTTTGCAGGCACCAGGCCGGGTACCAATTGTCTCCGGTGGAATATGTTCAGAAGTTTCGGCAGTTGGCAGGTAGGCGATATGGGCAGCCATGTGGTGGATTTTGCTTGGAACGCCATTGAGGCCGACCGCCCGACGAAGATTTCGGCCACAGGCGATGACTTCAACCCGGCCGTATGCCCGTCCCGCCTTCAAGCCGCCTTCACCTTGCCCGCGAATGACTGGCGCGGGGAAATTCGTCTGGTCTGGCATCAGGGCGGTTACATGCCCAATAATCCGCTCGAGTTTGTGGGGCTCAACCGGATTAGCCATGGCATGATGTTTGTCGGCTCACGCGGCATTCTGGTGTCCGATTTTAACAACCGCGTCATCATCCCCACCGGTAGTGCCGCCGATATGACGTACTTCAATGCACCGTCCGAAGAGGATCTCTTGCCAGCGGTCGGCAACTTTATGGGCCAATGGATCACAGCGGCCAAGGGCAACCTCAAAACCAATTGTGATTTTGATTATGCCGGACGCATGATCGAAACCCTCATGCTGGGATTGGTTGCCCATGAGGCGGGTACGGAACTGGAATACGACATCGCTGCCGGAAGGGTCACCAATATGGAAGCCGCCAACTCCATGCCGTACTTCAAGCGCACGTACCGGGACGGCTGGGCGTTAGACGGCTAATTTCACCCCATCGGTCACCCCGGGCGAAGTCGAGGGGGTCTCCATCTTGCTGGCGAAGGCTGAGATTTCTCGACTTCGTCGTGCTGCGCACGACTTCGCTCGAAATGACTCGGTAAGTTTCTTTCAGGGTTGACGATAGTCCCCACAGCCTATTTTTTAGCGGACGCGGGGTAGGCCAGCCAGAGCACGGCCAGGCAGGCCAGTGAAGCCCACATGGGTACGCTAAACAAGCGGGTGTAATCCAGGGTGCCCGCTTCGGTGGTGGCCCAGGAGCCTACCACATAGACCGAGACCCAGGAGCCCACCGATATGCCTAGACCAACAATGACCAGGTTCAGCAAGTTCTGCGCGCTGGCCCGCACATCCACGGTAGTCTCTTCATCCACGATCATGAACGACACAAAGATAAAGCAACCGAAGCAGAAGCCGTGCAGGGCCACGCCCAGCAGGACCGGCGCAATGGCGGGGATGTAGGCAAAGATCGCCATCCGGCCGGCATAGGCCAGCAAACCAATCGCCAGCAGCCCTTTGCGACCAATTCGGACAGCAAGGACCGGGATCAGGGCCAGCACCGCAATCTCCATCATTTGTCCGATGGTCATCAATCCGCCGCCGCCCACGCCGAAAATGCGGTTGATCGCGTCGGCGAACGAATCCACGCCCGCATGTTCCCGCTGCAGAATCGAGAGGAACTCGCTGGTATGGACGAAATAGAATTGGTGAATCATGCTGACGGGGATGGCCAACAGGAACAGCACGCGCAATGCGCGCGAACGGATAATTTCCCGGATCGCCTGCATGGAGGCGTTGCTTTGTTGTGCCGCTTGGTTTTTGGCTGGCGGCGTATGCGGCAAGGTCAGGCAGTAGATGGCCATGATAAAGCCCAGGATGGCGGAGATACGGAAAGCGTCGCCGCGGCCTGCGTTCTGGGCCGCCTCCAGCGCTGCACCGGTCAGTTCAGGCGGAGAATGCTGATACAGTAGCCACTGCCCGGCACCGATGCCGACCGCAATCCAGCCGATCGTGCCCCACAGGCGAATCGGGCCGAACTGGCGATCACGATCGGTTAGATGATGGAACGCCAGCGAGTTGGTCAAAGCCAGGGTCGGCGCATAGATTAAACCATAAACAATCGAAAGCAGTAGAAAAACGGAAAAGGACGTCACCGACGCGAGGAACCATACGAGAATGGCACCGAGTAGATGGCTCGCGGCCAGCATCTTCTGAGTGGCAAAGTGCCGATCGGCCAGGTGCCCAGCCAGAAACGGGCCAAATACCGCGCCCACCGCGCCAGCCGCCATGATGCCTGAAGTTTGTCCCAGCGAGAAACCGCGGTGGCCCATCAAGAAGGGAAACAGAATCGGCAGCCAAGCCCCCCAAATCCCGTACTGCAGAAACATCATTATGGACAGGCGCGTCGACATATAGGGCGGCAGGGCTGCAGCAGTGGTGTCGGTGGACTGATTCATCATATCTCCCTCATTAGAATTGTGTTAATGGACCGCAATAAACCCCTGCGGGCCATTTCATCAAGCAGTCGGTGAAGTAAAACAGCGAAGTTTCCACGCGTCAACCGGGAAGATTTTGGGACGTGGGCTGTATCCACCAAATGCGGTCTTTTCTGGCGCGGGGAATTAGCGTAGGATCGGGTCCTCGTTGTGCCTTTCCAATTTGCAAAGAATAGGAGTTACTGGTGTCATTTGAAAGTGGATCAATTAGTTGTCGGGCCTTTTTTCTGCCGCAGTCGTTGCCGGAGGATTGGCTGGACCGGGTGGCGGCCAACGCCGCGCCGCCGCTGGAATACCTGAAAGATGAGCCGATCCAGGGCTGGGTCGGTGGTCGGCATTTGCTCGACCGCGTGATTACGAGTGAGAATGCGCTGTACGCCGGGCATATCCGGCTCACGCTGATGCAAGCGGAACGAAAAATCCCGCCGGCGCTGCTGAAGGCTGAGCAGACGATGGAGGAGCTGGCGGAGCTGCAGGCGCGGGGCGTGCCGTTCCTGAACCGCAAGGTGCGCGCGGAAATTAAGGAGCAGGTGGTGGCGCGTTTGCAACCACAAATGCCGCCGCAACTGAAAGGCATCCACCTGGTCCATTCCGAGGCCACCCAACGGATTTATGCGTCGTGTCTTTCGGAAAAACAACTGGACGCTTTCCAAATCAATTTTGGCCGTACGCTCGGCTTCGCGCTGATTCCGGCCGTGCCGGACCATACCGCGTTGCGACGCAAGCAAATCGAGGTGGAAGACCTGCCGCCATCCAGTTTTTCGCCGGAATTGGCGGATCATCAGGTTAGCTACGTGATCGGCGAGGATTTTCTGACGTGGTTGTGGTACATGTCGGAACAGGAAAAGGGCGCGATTCCGTTGGTGGATAGCGGCGACGTCACGGTGTTGATTGAGGGGCCGCTAACCTTTCACATGGAAGGACAAGGCGCGCACATGACGGTTCTGCGCAAAGGCGAACCGTTGATGAGTGCCGAGGCGAAGACCGCGTTGGTGGCCGGTAAAAAACTGAAACAGGCGCGCTTCAACCTGGTACAGGGCGATGCGGCCTGGGTCTGCACGCTGGATGCGGACGAGTTTGTTATCCGCGGCCTGAAGTTGCCGGAAGAGGAGGAGCGGCTCGATCCGCTGAGCCGTTTCCAGGAACGTGTGCGCAAGCTGGACCGGTTCTTTGATCTGTTCTTTCAGTTATACGATGAATTCCTGGACCGCCGCCGTCAGGTGGAAGAGTGGCAGGATGAAGTGCAACGGATACGCAAGTGGGTGCAGGATCGTTGATGGTTGACATGGCCCGTATTTCGCGCAAGTTTAGAGTGGTGGTAACGCGTTTGAGTGCTTGGGGGGAGTGCGACCCGGACCGGTGTGAGCTACGGATAAACTCATTATGCATGACACGGAGAATAGGATGTCACTGAATCACACACGTTGTGGCCGATTATGGGCCATTGCCCTTGCCGCCATCGCCTTGGGGGGACAGCCCGAGTCCACCTTGGCCCAGAGCGGTGCCGAACAGTTCGGGAGCGACGTTTACTGGAATGCTACGCCCAACGACATGAACAACCTGCTCCGCGGACTTAGTGAACGGGATTTGGGCGAGTACCGCATGGATATCCGTACGGTAGGCGCTATTGACCCAAACCCGGAACAAAACCCGATCCTGTTTCGTACGGGACATTATCGTTTTTTCTTCACGCCGGAGGAACGGGAACGGTTACGCGAATACATGCTTAACGGCGGCATGATGATCTTCAACACGGGTCTCGGTTCGATGCCGTTCTATCGGTCCGCCGTTCATGAATTGGAACAGATATTCCCCGAACAGCCCTTGCAGCGGTTGTCATCGGACCATCCCATTTTCCATTCCTTTTATGATATCGATCAAGTGGAGTACACGCCGGCGGTGCGGGCGGCGGGGTTTCGCGGTAACGAGCCGTGGTTCGACGCCATCGAAATCAATTGCCGGGTGGTGGCGCTGGTTTCCCGTTGGGGCCTGGCGGTCGGCTGGCAAGGCGCGGTGGAGGATGAGCATCAAGCGTATCAGCCGGAATCGGCTTTTCGGTTGGGCGTCAATATCCTGACCTACGCCACGTCCATGCGGGCTTGGGCGCAAAACGCGGCGCACGCAATGCGTTTCGTTGAGCGCGAGGAAGCGGCTACGGACCGATTTAACCTCGGGCAAGTCATGTACGATGGCGTCTGGCGCACGCGACACGCCGGTATTTCCTTGCTGCTGCAATCCTTTAATCAGCGTACCGGCGTGCCGGTGCGATTTGGATTACGGGAATTGCGCCTGACGGATGGTCGCCTCTTCGATTCGCCGGTGCTCTATATCAGCGGACACGAGCATTTCGAGTTGAATGACGCCGAGCAGATGGCCTTGCGCACGTACCTGCAAAGTGGCGGACTGTTGATAGGCGAATCCTGTTGTGGCCGCCGCGGCTTTGACGCGGCGTTCCGCCGTATGATCGAACAGGTACTGCCCGGACAATCCCTGCGCGCGGTCCCCTCGGATTCACCGCTGTTCCGTCATCCCAACGACATACGGCAACTGGCGGTGACGCCGGCCATGATGGAGGAGTCGGGGTCGGCAACCATTTCGCCGCGCATCGAGGGGGTGCAGCTGGATGGCGCGTACGCGGTATTGTATAGCCCCTTGGGCATGGCCGGGGGGTGGGAATTGTCGCCCAGCCCCTACGCGCACGGCTACGACCCGGTTGGCTCGACCCGGTTGGGCGAGAACCTTCTGTTCTATTCAATCACGCAATAGGTGACAGGCATGAGCTGGGCGCGGATGACAAGAATCTGGACGGCAGCCGGGGGGCTGTGTGTCGGCTTGCTGAGCCACGTGAGTGCTCAGACAGCGGACGAGGTGGCGCTTTG